>NZ_JAHBAK020000034.1 GCF_018500155.2 Polynucleobacter sp. | reverse complement strand
TTTTTGGGATAATTCCCGAGCAGATTGCTGGGTCTTATGGTAAAGTTGAGTGGAATGGTCGGGTATTACCCGCCCGCCCATGAGCTGTCCATAACAATCCATTACCAAGGTGACATATGAGACTTACAACTAAAGGCCGTTTTGCAGTAACCGCAATGATTGATCTAGCCCTGCGTGAATCGCATGGACCTGTGACTTTGGCTGGCATCAGTCAAAGACAAAAGATCTCCCTTTCTTATCTTGAGCAGTTGTTCGGCAAGTTGCGCCGCTTCAACATTGTTGAGAGTACCCGCGGCCCTGGTGGCGGATACACGCTTGCTCGGCCATCTAATGAAGTCAGTGTGGCTGACATTATTGTGGCAGTGGATGAGCCGCTTGACGCTACTCAGTGTGGCGGTAAAGGCAATTGTCATTCTGAGGAGGAAGGGCATGGTCGCTGTATGACTCATGATCTTTGGAGCAATCTGAATCTCAAAATGGTTGAGTACCTTAGCTCAGTCACTCTAAAAGATTTGGTGCAACAGCAAGAAGGACGTGGAATGGTGATTCAGGACATGCGCCAAAAGAAAATCAAGGTGGATAGTCCGAAAGTTGAAAAATCTGCTCCCGCTTTAGTTGCGAAGAAGGAAGTTGCACCTAAGGCACCTTTAATTAATTCAGTATTTAATTTGGCTCGGCAAAGTTAAATCACTTTCCTACATAAATAAAACACATCATGAACGCACCACAAGATTTGCCTCAACAACCGGTTCCGATGTTTAGTCCCAAACACTTTCCGGTGTATATGGACTATTCGGCCACGACACCGATTGATCCTCGTGTGGTTGATAAGATGCTGCCTTACTTGCGTGAGCAATTTGGTAACGCCGCTTCTCGTAGTCATGCGTATGGTTGGGCTGCAGAAGAGGCGGTTGAGTGGGCGCGTTCTGAAGTGGCGCAATTGGTACACGCTGATCCCAGAGAGATCATTTTTACTAGTGGCGCAACAGAGAGTATTAATTTGGCGCTCAAGGGTGCTGCGCATTTTTATAAAGATCGCGGTAACCACATCATTACTGTGAAGACAGAGCACAAGGCAACACTAGACACTTGCCGTGAATTGGAGCGAGAAGGATTTGAAGTCACTTACTTAGATGTGCTGCCTAATGGATTGATCGATTTTGCACAACTTGAATCAGCCATGAAGCCAGGAACGATTTTGGCTTCTGTCATGTATGTGAATAACGAGATTGGTGTAGTGCAGGATATTCCTCGCATTGGCGATCTCTGCCGTTCACGCGGCGTCATCTTTCATGTTGATGCAGCTCAGGCTACCGGTAAGGTTGAAATTGATTTAGAAAAAATCAAAGTGGACTTGATGAGTTTTTCAGCACACAAGACCTATGGCCCAAAGGGCATCGGCGCTTTGTTTGTACGTCGCAAGCCTCGCATTCGTATTGAAGCTCAAATCCATGGCGGTGGCCATGAGCGTGGAATGCGTTCAGGAACCCTGGCGGTTCACCAAATTGTTGGTATGGGCGAAGCATTTCGTATTGCCCGCATTGAGATGGCTGAAGAAAGTAAGCGCATTCGTACCCTGCGTGATCGTTTGCTTAATGGCCTAAAAGATATCGAAGAGGTTTATGTGAATGGGGATATGGAGAGCCGTGTGCCTCATAACCTCAATATCAGTTTCAATTACGTTGAAGGTGAATCCATGATGATGGCGCTCAAGGATTTGGCGATCTCATCTGGCTCTGCCTGCACATCTGCTTCTTTGGAGCCTTCTTATGTATTGCGTGCGCTTGGCCGCAATGATGAGTTGGCACATAGCTCCATTCGTTTTACCTTGGGTCGTTTTACTACTCAAGAGGAAGTGGACTTCACAATCCAGTTGGTTAAAGACAAGATTGCGAAGTTGCGCGAACTTTCTCCATTGTGGGAAATGTATAAAGATGGAATCGACCTAAGCACGATTCAATGGGCTGCACACTAAAGACATTTAAGAGGAAATATCATGGCATACAGCGAAAAAGTCATTGACCATTATGAAAATCCCCGCAACGTTGGCTCTTTTGAGAAGGGCGATAACAGCGTTGGTACTGGTATGGTTGGCGCGCCAGCATGCGGCGACGTGATGAAGTTGCAGATTCGCGTAAATGATCAGGGGATCATTGAGGATGCCAAATTCAAAACGTATGGCTGCGGCTCTGCAATTGCCTCTTCCTCATTGGTAACTGAATGGGTAAAAGGTAAGACCTTGGATCAAGCGCTGGAGATTAAAAATTCCTTAATTGCCGAGGAATTGGCATTACCGCCCGTGAAAATCCACTGCTCCATTCTGGCCGAAGACGCAATTAAAGCGGCAGTTGCAGATTACAAAGAAAAACATCCAAGTAAATAAGTAACATCATGGCAATTACCTTAACTGAAAAAGCAGCAAAGCACGTTAACCGCAATCTTGAAAAGCGCGGCAAAGGTTGTGGCTTGCGTTTAGGCGTTCGCACAACCGGTTGTTCTGGTTTGGCTTATCAGTTGGAGTATGTTGATGAGCCTGCCGCCGAAGACCAAGTCTTTGAATCGAATGGCGTTAAAGTTTTTGTGGATCCAAAAAGCTTGGCCTATCTTGATGGAACAGAATTAGATTTTGTGCGTGAGGGTTTGAACGAAGGATTTAAATTTCAAAATCCCAACGTAAAAGATGAGTGTGGTTGTGGCGAATCCTTCCGCGTCTGACGATTACTTTCGCTTCTTTGGCATTCATCAGCAATTCAATATCGATTTGCCTGCGCTTGATCAGGCGTATTTAGCAATTCAAAAGGAAGTTCACCCAGACCGTCATGCCCGTGGCAGTGAAGCAGAGCAGCGGGTAGCTATGCAGATGGCAACTTTCGCCAACACTGCTTATCAAACCCTTAAAAACCCTATCCAACGTGGCTTATACCTATGCCAGTTGCATGGTGTAGATGCCAAGTTAGAAACCAATACTTCAATGCCGGCGGCTTTTCTAATGAAACAAATGGAATGGCGAGAAAGTCTTGATGAACAAGCCGAAGATTTGCCAGCATTAGAAGAATTGATGTCAGAAGTGGAGCAATCCAAAGAGAATGTTCTTCAAGAAATTGCACAAGCAATTGATGTTGCTAAAAACTATACGCATGCTGCAGAACTTTTACGTGGCTTATTATTTATTGATAAGTTTGCTGTTGAGTTGGACGACACCATTGCGGCTTTAATTTGAAGCGCTATTTACAATAGAAGAATCATCATGGCGCTCTTACAAATTTCTGAACCAGGCAAATCACTTGCACCGCATCAGCGCCGCATAGCAGTGGGCATTGATTTGGGCACTACCAATTCATTAGTGGCCATTATTCAAGATGCTTTACCCAAAGTTCTTGCAGACGAGCAAGGGCGTGAACTATTGCCATCGGTAGTGCGTTACTTGCCTAATGGGCGAACAGAGGCTGGCTTTGAGGCGCTAGATAGTGTCGTGGTGGATCCGAAAAACACCATTGTTTCCGTGAAGCGCTTTATGGGCAGGGGTTTAACAGATGTAGAGCACATCGAGAGCACTCCCTATGATTTTGTAGATCAGCCTGGAATGTTAAAACTGAGAACCGTTGCTGGCGACAAGAGTCCTATAGAGGTATCTGCAGAAATTTTGGCTCGCTTGCGCCAACTTGCTGAAGATTCAGTCAATGATGACATTGTGGGTGCGGTGAT
Organism: Polynucleobacter sp.; assembly: GCF_018500155.2. Classification (GTDB taxonomy): domain Bacteria; phylum Pseudomonadota; class Gammaproteobacteria; order Burkholderiales; family Burkholderiaceae; genus Polynucleobacter. Next base: position 7,070 of record NZ_JAHBAK020000034.1, on the reverse strand, counting down.
CACAGTACCTGCATATTTTGATGATGCGCAACGTCAGGCAACCAAAGATGCAGCTAAGTTAGCGGGTATTGAAGTATTACGTTTACTCAATGAGCCAACTGCTGCAGCAATTGCTTATGGTTTAGACAATGCTTCTGAAGGTATCTACGCTGTTTATGACTTGGGTGGCGGCACATTTGATATCTCCATATTGCGCATGAGTAAGGGTGTATTTGAGGTGCTATCTACTGGCGGAGATTCTGCGCTAGGCGGTGATGATTTTGATCATCGTCTTTACTGTTGGGTCATTGAGCAAGCAAAGTTGCCACCTCTATCAGTGCATGACCACAGAACTTTGTTACAAGCCTGCAAGCAGGCAAAAGAATCCTTAAGTCATAACCCCTTGGCACGTGTGCATGAGACGCTTTCCGATGGAACGGTGGTCAATGTTGGTGTTAGCCAGGCCCAATTTTTTGAGATAACTCAAAATCTCGTGAATAAAACTTTGATGTCTTGTAAAAAGGCGCTACGAGATGCAGGCTTAAAAGCAGAAGACGTTAAAGGTGTTGTCATGGTTGGCGGATCTACGCGCATGCCTAATGTGCAACGGGCTGTAGGTGAATTATTTGGCACGCAACCATTAAATAATTTAAATCCTGATCAAGTCGTTGCATTAGGCGCTGCAATGCAAGCAGATTTATTAGCGGGTAATCAAAGCAAAGATGATGAGTGGCTATTGCTTGACGTCATTCCGCTATCGCTCGGTATCGAAACGATGGGTGGACTGGTAGAAAAAATTATTCCTCGCAATACGCCTATTCCTGTGGCAAGAGCCCAAGATTTCACGACCTTTAAGGATGGTCAAACCGCATTAGCAATTCAGGTGGTGCAAGGCGAGCGTGAACTAGCACAAGACTGTCGTTCATTAGGTCGTTTTGAGTTGCGTGGTATCCCGCCAATGGCGGCTGGAGCAGCCCGTATTCGAGTCACTTTTCAAGTAGATGCGGATGGTCTTTTATCAGTCAGCGCAACCGAACAAGGCTCTGGAGTGCAGGCATCTATTGATATCAAACCCTCATATGGTTTAACCGATGCCGAGATTACTCGCATGCTTCAAGATGGTTTTGCATCCGCAAAAGAAGATTTGTTGGCAAGATCATTGCGAGAAGAGCAAGTGAGTGCTCAGCGTTTATTAGATGCTGTCAAAACAGCACTTGAGAGTGATCGTCATCTGTTAAACGAAGATGAACAGCTTGCAATTGATCAAGAAATGACAAAACTACAAAAGATTTTGCTGGAGGAGACAGATAGTGCGGTGGTAAGAAAAGCAGTCGATCATGCTGCAAAAGCCACTGATGCATTTGCACAAAAAAGAATGAACGCTAGTATTCAAAAGGCGTTATCCGGTAAGAATGTTGCAGAAATTTAAATTAAAAAATAGAAAATTCCATGACTCAGATTGTTGTTCTTCCGCATAGCGAATATTGTCCAGAAGGTGCAGTAGTAGAGGCTACGCCTGGCACCTCTATATGTGAGGCGTTATTAGAAAATGACATTCCGATTGAGCATGCATGTGATATGGTCTGCGCCTGCACCACTTGTCATGTGATTGTGAAAGAGGGGTACCAAAGCCTGAATCCCCCCGATGAAAACGAGGAGGATATGCTCGATCGTGCCTGGGGCCTGAATCCGCAATCTCGTTTATCTTGCCAAGCTATTGTGGCCAAAGAAGATCTCGTGATCGAAATTCCTAAATACTCGATCAATCACGCTAAAGAGAATCACTAAAAAAGATCAGTAGTGGCACTAATTTAGTGCATTAAGCCCAAATGAATGCAATGCTTGCCAATGTCGAGAAATAAAGGCACTAACATGGAATTGTTCATTCTGTAGTTGTTTTAGTAGCACCTCCATAAATCTCTTTAAGCCATCCCTTGGGATGGCTTTTCTTTTGAGAAAAACGGGTTGAAGGTGTTACTGGGGGGGCTGCCTCGCGAATCATCCCAGCTGCAACGGTATGGTTGGTTGCTTCATCAATCAAAATGAAAGCGCCAGTGCGTTGAGATTGATCAAATAAATCTGCAACAATCGGCTTTTGCAAAATGAAATCTACTCTACCAATTTCATTGGTAGACAGAGCATGAACATCGCTGGCATGCGAAAGCGTTTTCACATCTAAGACCTGTTGAATATTCTTCACCTTTGCGCCAACTGTATTGGTGGTGTGACGCAGGGCATATTTCCGGCTTAATGACAGTGGTTCACTATCGAGCCAGCATAAGTCAGCGGAGAGCTGCTTGCTTAATACGGGCGGCTTGCTATCTTCTGAGTTAATAAACAAAGATCCACGGGAGATATCAATATCTTCAGCTAGCTTAATAGCAACGGCATCGCCAGTTTCTGCGGAATCAACGGCATTGCTACCATTTTTTTGTAAGCGATTTGAGTGATTTCCTAAATAAATCTCTGCAATAGTAGCCTCTGATCCGCCAGGCAACACCTTAATCTTCTGTCCTTTACGAATGCTGCCAGATTCAATTTCCCCAAGGTAGCCACGGAAATCATCTGAGGCGCTACCATCCTGGCGTGCGACATATTGCACAGGAAATCGAAGGGCTAACTTTTCAGATTCAGGGCTAGCATCTAGCCCCTCTAGTAATTCAAGCAGGGTAGGGCCGTTATACCAAGGGGTATGCTGGCTTCTTGTAACGACATTAGCGCCCAGTAATGCAGAAATCGGAATTAATGTCGGTGTCGGTAGGCCGATCCTCTTGGCAAGATCTTCAATAGCGGACCTAATCGTGTTGTAGACCTTTTCATCAAATTCAAATAAGTCCATCTTGTTGATCGCAAATACGACGTGACGCAAACCAAGTAAATGCACAATTGCTGCATGGCGCTTAGTTTGATCTAATAACGTGGCTGGACTGGTAGTTAGGTCAACGCGAGTAGCATCGACTAAGATCACGGCAACATCAGATTGCGAGGCTCCGGTCACCAAATTACGGGTATATTGTTCATGTCCTGGGGCGTCTGCCACGATGAACTTACGTTTTGGTGTCGAAAAATAGCGATACGCGACATCAATGGTGATGCCTTGCTCACGTTCTGCTTCAAGACCATCTGTGAGAAGGGCTAAGTCAACGCCAGCATCTGAAGAAGTAACGCGAGCATGTTTGGTTTTGGAAAGAGACTCAAGCTGATCGACCAAAATGGATTTAGTGTCATATAGCAAGCGACCAATTAAAGTGCTCTTGCCATCGTCAACGCTTCCGGCAGTAATAAAGCGTACTACGTTTTGATGTTGATTAGTCGTCATTAGAAGTAACCTTCTTTCTTGCGGCGCTCCATTGAGGCCTCATTTGTTTGATCATCCATACGGGTTGCACCACGTTCAGTGATTTCAGTAATTGCCGTCTCGGCAATGATGTCTAGGGGATTGGCGGCAGTGCTTAGTACTGGGCAGGTGCAGCTTATGTCGCCCACAGTGCGAAAACGGACACTCAAAATTTCACTGATATCACCAGGTGCTTTTGGTGTGACATCGGTTACTGGCACAAGGAGATTATTTTTCTTCACTACTTCACGTTGATGTGTGTAATAGATGCTTGGTAGCGCCAAATTCTCGCGTGCAATGTATTGCCAGACGTCAAGTTCAGTCCAGTTGGAGATTGGGAAAACACGCATATTCTCGCCTTTAGCGATACGCGCGTTATAGAGATTCCACAGCTCTGGACGTTGCGCTTTAGGATCCCATTGGCCAAATTCATCACGGAACGAGAAAATGCGTTCTTTGGCGCGAGCTTTTTCTTCATCGCGGCGGGCACCACCCATTAAGGCATCAAATTCATGTTCGGCAATGGTTTCTAGCAAAGTTACTGCTTGTGCGGCATTGCGTGAGTCAGTTTCCTTACGTAGACGTACAGTCCCTTTTTTGATGGAGTCTTCTACGTGACCCACAATTAACTTCACACCAGTATTTTTTACTACATCATCACGATACTGAATGACTTCAGGATAGTTATGACCAGTATCAATATGCAGGATGGGAAAGGGTAGTTTTACAGGACGATCGCCAAACTGAAACGCTTTTCGAGCGAGGTGAAACATCACAATGGAATCTTTGCCACCAGAAAATAACATGGCTGGATTGGCGCACTGCGCTACTACTTCTCTAATGATGTAGATTGATTCGGCTTCAAGCCAATCTAGATGATCATCAAGCAATTTTTGTTCTGACATTCTGTAATTCGTTTCTGCTAAGTTTTTAATAATTGGATTATTTGTTTTCGTGTAAGCCGCACTCTTTGCTATCGCTCTGAAGCCACCACCAGCGACCTGCACGGATATCCTCGCCCTTTTTTACTTGGCGCGTGCAGGGCTCGCAGCCAATGCTGGGGTAGCCTTTAAGGTGTAGCGGATGAATCGGTACATTTTCTTGTTTGATATAAGCCCAGATATCGGCTTCACTCCAATCAAATAAGGGGTTAAATTTAGCAATCCCCCTTGCATCATCGAGCTCTTCTAAATTGAGTTCTGTGCGGGTTGTAGATTGTTCGCGACGTTGGCCAGTGATCCAAGCATCTGCACCAATGAGTGCCGCATTGAGCGGTTTGATCTTTCGTGCACCACAACATGCTTTCTTTGGCTCCTCACCATCATAAAAACCATTCATGCCGTATTGATCAATAAAAGCTTGCACATCACTTTCTTTTGGGTAAACCTTTTCAATTTTGACGCCATAACGATCTTCGGTAATCTTGACCATATCGATGGTTTCTTGATGCAAGCGACCTGTCGCTAAAGTAAACAGCTTGATCTTGGCATTGGCTTTAGTAATCGCATCAGTAACCACCATATCTTCGGCTGCCAAGCTAGTGGCAAAACGCACATCAGCAAAGCGTTGAGAAATATCCGATAGGCGCTGCTTTAAAACAGCCGTTTTTTCAGCAAACTCAGTAGGCGTGATGGCGCTTAATGGAATAAACCAAAACTCTGGGTAAATCATGAGGTGACTAGCTTTATGCCAACGAGAAATAAGGTTGCTGCGAGGGTAGTTCTAGTAGCACGCTCTGAAAGTGTGCTGGAAAGTTTGGCCCCTAGCCAAATAGCAGGTACTGATCCAAGTAGCAGTCCAAATAGCAAAGCAAAATGAACATTTCCTAGCCACCAATGGCCTGCGCCTGCAAGCGCAGTTAATGGGACTGCGTAAGCAATATCCGTTCCTGCAACTTGCGCTGGCTTGAGATGAGGGTAAAGCACCAAGATTAATGTTGCACCAATTGCGCCCGCTCCAATTGAGGAAACAGTCACCAAGACGCCAATGACCGCTCCAACAATGATGGTTGCAGTCTTAAGATTAGTACCGCTAGGTAATAATTTTGGATTTTCTTGAACCCATTTCAAAATTTTTGCTCTAAACAATAGGGAAACCGCTGTTAATAAAACGGAGATACCAATTGAGAAGCTGATGAAGTGATTAAAGTTTTTTGAAACAGGCCCTATGTATTTGAGGGCTAGTATTGAAATAATTGCAGTGGTCAGGCTACCAATGCATAACAGTTTGACAACGTCCCAACGAACATTGCCATGCAGTCTGTGTGCAGCAGTTCCAAACCCTTTGGTGATTGCGGCAAATGCTAGATCAGTACCAACTGCAGTTGTTGGAGCTACGCCAAAGATAATCGTGAGCAATGGTGTCATTAATGAACCGCCGCCAACACCGGTCATCCCTACCAATAATCCAACTAAAGCGCCAGAAACAATGAAGTGAGAGGAGTCTAAAAAAAACTGCAGCATGTATCCGCCTGAAATTACGCGAAGGACTGCTCAAACTCTTCGAGCTTGATGGCATTCATTAGGAATAGAATTTTTCGCTGAAAGCTTTTGCGTTCCTCGATGTTTTCATGAGGAAGGCGGTCATGTTCACGAAGTAACTGGGTGATGACGGGGTTGTAGTGTTCTCTAACAGGGGACATCAGTATTCCTTGGTAAATTCTATTTAGAAGGAATTTACCAAGGGGTCTATATATCTACAAGAAATATATAGCGATATCTAAATTACTTTTAGATATATATAATTGGCAGATTATTTCTCTACGAAAGCCCGTTCGAAGACATAGTCGCCCATTTGGCCAAGGCTTGGAGAAACTTTAAAACCTTTAGCATCGAGCATTTCAGAAGTTTCTTTTAGCATGGATGGACTGCCGCAAATCATGGCGCGATCGACGGCGGGATCTAACGGTGGCAAGCCAATATCTTTAAAAAGTTGGCCTGATTCAATGGCGGTGGTTAAGCGACCAGTATGTTTGAATGCTTCGCGAGTTACGGTAGGGTAGTAGATCAGTTTTTCACGAATCAGCTCACCAAGATATTCATCTTTGGGCAATTCATTTTTAATGTACTCACCATATGCAAGTTCGCTCACTAGGCGCACACCGTGAATCAGCACAACTTTCTCAAATTTCTCATAAGTTTCTGGGTCGCGAATGATACTCATGAATGGAGCTAAACCAGTGCCAGTGCTAAATAGGTAGAGATGTTTGCCTGGATTTAAATCATCTAAAACTAAAGTGCCAACAGACTTTTCGCTCACTAAGATGGGGTCTCCCACCTGAATCTTTTGCAAACGTGAAGTTAGGGGGCCATCCTGTACCTTGATGCTTAAGAACTCTAAGTGCTCTTCATAATTTGGGCTGGCAACGCTATAGGCGCGAACCAATGGTTTGCCGTCTACTTCGAGACCAATCATCAAAAAATGACCGCTACGGAAGCGCAATCCTTTATTGCGGGTGGTGGTGAAGCTAAAAAGAGTGTCGTTCCAATGATGAACGGTAAGAACAGTTTCTGTATTGTAGGCAGCCATAAGAGCGAAAATTGTGATAACTAAGCTTCTATTATCCTCAATTTAGATCAATCTTTATTGATTTATATCGCTTCTCGAATGATCTTTGGTATTTTCAAAGGCTCACGCAGGCACTGAATTTCTTTTGGGCATGAGGGGGTGCTTTCCACATGCTGTTATACAAAAGGTGCAGCACTTGATTTCCAGTGTTTATTAATATACTATTAAATATAATATTAATTAATAT
>NZ_JAHBAK020000004.1 GCF_018500155.2 Polynucleobacter sp. | reverse complement strand
AGATTTAAAAACTCTGTAATGGTTTGAGAATTATTCGTCGGCAGCTTTGGGCTCATATTCCTATCTTTAAAATGGGTGTGATTTCATCTTACACTCCTTGGCAAGTGAGCAAAGAGATCTCCAAATCCCTAGTATTAATACCTATTTTTGATGGTAGAAACGCGCTGTGGGGCTTATGAGCATTTACTGGAGAGCCAAGTAGGGTTAATATTGACAGAATTTCAACCAAATCGAAGGAAAATCCATGAGCAACCGTTCAATCATCATTATGGTACTAGTATTAGTTGGTGCCACAGCCTATCTACTACTTAAAGGTGATGGCGATATTGATATGGGTGGCGAGAAGCATGGTGCCGAAGCTGTCCACGTTGAAGAAGCTAAGAAGGATGCTCCTGCAGCTCCTGCAGCTCCTGCAGCAGACGCTAAGAAGTAATTCTCACGTCATAGAAAAAACCGCGGTTCGCCGCGGTTTTTTTGTCCTTATTGCATAAGAAGAATTTTTCTCCATGCTGCAGCTCTTAGCGTTTCCCATTCTAGTCTTAGCCAATGATCTCGCCCTATGAATACTATTGATTCCGCCATGATTTCTTCCTTTGCTCCCACTGGCACACTTCGTGTGGGCATCAATTTGGGAAATCCCATTTTGGCTAATGAGAATCCGCAAACACAAGAACTATATGGCATTACTATCGATATTGCTCATGAGATAGGCAAGCGTTTATCCCTTCCAGTAAAACTGACGCCATTTAAGACGGCAGGTAATACTGTGGATGCCGTGAAAACGGGTGAAATTGACTTGGTATTCGTAGCGATTGATCCAGTAAGAGGCGCAGACATTAGCTACACACCGCCTTACATCCAAATTGAGGGCGCATATATGGTAAAGACCGACTCCCCAATTCATGAAAATGATCAGGTTGATGCACTCAGCAATGAGATAGTGGTTGGCAAAGGCAGTGCCTATGACCTCTATTTATCAAGAGAAATCAAAAATGCAACCTTACTACGGGCAGCAAGCTCTCAAGCGGTGGTGGATGACTTTATGTCTGGCAAAGGGAATGTTGCTGCAGGTGTAAAACAGCAATTAGAAAGTGATGCCAAACGCTATGAAGGGCTACGCATGTTGCCGGGCCGATTTATGGTGATCAATCAAGCAATTGGTATTCCCAAAGCAAGACCACAATGTGAGCAAACTACGACATACCTGAGTGATCTCATTACTCAACTCAAGCAATCTGGTTTTGTTGCCAAGTCAATGCATGAACACAAAATTGAAGGAGCAAAAGTTGCCGAGTAAATCGGTCAGCATTTAACAATCGTAGGAATGTAGACGCTCAGGAACCATTACATTTCCCCAACCAAGATCCTCGCGTATACATTGCGCAAGAACAGAAGCAGCCTCGGGCTCACCATGCACAACAAAAATTTTGGATGGTGTTTCTTTAAACCCACGTAACCAGTCTAGTAAGCCAGCTTGATCAGCATGCGCTGACAAGCCCCCGATCGTGTGGACTGATGCCCTCACTGGTACATCCTCACCAAAAAGCCTGACCTTTTGCACTTTGTCTACCAAGCGTCTACCTAGACTACCGTAGGCCTGAAAACCTGTAATCACAATTGCGTTTTGTGCCCTTGGTAGATTATTGGCTAAATGATGGACAATCCTACCTGCGTCACACATGCCACTGGCGGAAATAATAATCGCGCCCCCTTTTATTTTATTGAGCGCTTTTGATTCCTCCACATCAGCAATAAAGCGCAGGTCAATCGCACTGGGATGACGTTTAAACCAATCCATTGTGGCTTGCGTCTGATGATCAAGTTGATTAAAGAAATGTTCAGTCAATTGAGTAGCTGCTGTAGCCATAGGTGAATCTACCCAGACTGACAAATGCGGCAGGCGCCCTCTCCTCACTAAATCAATGAGTAAAAATAATATCTCTTGCGTACGACCGACTGCAAACGCCGGAATGATGACATTGCCTTGCGCTTTCATCGTATCGCTAATGACCTGCACAAGCTCATCTTCTGTATCACTCAGAGTGCGGTGCAATCGATCGCCATAGGTTGACTCAACAACAACGACATCTGCCTGAGAGATCAACTCAGGATCAGGCATGAGGACCTTTCCTTTCATACCAATATCGCCAGAAAATACGCAACTCTTCTTTTTGACCCCATCTTCTTGAATATGAATTTCTGCGATCGCTGAGCCCAAAATATGGCCGGCATTATGAAATGTGAATTGCATGCCTGGAAGAGGCTCAATCCATTTTCCATAATCAATTGGAACAATCTGAGTTAAGGCACTCTCGACCTCTTGTCGAGAATATAGAACTACCGGCATTTCGCCGTGCCACTTTCCTAATTTAGCTTTACGCTCTGCACGCTCAAGATCGGCTAATTGCAAATGTGCGCTATCTGGCAGCAATATCTTCAATAACGCATGGCTCGCCTTAGTGCAGTAAATAGGTCCTGCGAACCCCTGTGCGCACAAGCGCGGCAATAATCCACTGTGATCAATATGCGCATGTGTGAGTATGACAAAATCCAAATCCTGCGGGGCAATAGGAAGTAGCTCAAGATTTTTATCGCTAGCTTCCCGGCCGCCTTGAAACATGCCGTAATCCACCAGAAAATGATGGGCTCTACCGGCAATATTTGCCTCAACCAAATGACGCGAACCCGTGACTTCTCCTGCGGCACCAAGAAATTGAATCTTCATGCTTAGAGGATACTCTCTTAAAATCCCCTCTGACTGTGTGATTTAGAGCGATACTTTAAAAATGACATTTAGCCCTGCCAAACTCGATATGCTTCATGCCATTGCACGCCTCAAGAGAGCGCCCAATGAGCATAAAGGTAATGCCGGTAAAGCAGTCTTGATTGGTGGCGCACCAGGAATGGCAGGCGCCCTTCTGCTAGCAGGAAAAGCCTGCCTTCACCTTGGATCTGGTTGGACCATCTTAGAAATGCTTGACCCATCTTCAGCAAAAGCGCACGATTTACAGCCAGAGTTGATGATTCGATTAGCCGAAGATGAACCAAATTTGGCGCTATCTCAAATTGCTGCAGATGTTATTGCGATTGGTCCCGGCCTTGGACAGTCTGAATTCGCATTCCAGTGGTTAAAAGCTTGTCTCGAGTACCCACGCGCTCCACTCATTTTGGATGCAGATGCACTCAATTTAATTGCGGATTCAGAGGTACTATTAAATGCTCTGCGACAACGCAACATAAAATTTCCAGGTCAAAGCGTCATTACCCCGCACCCTGGAGAGGCCGCCAAACTCTTAAAAACCAAAACGGAGAATATTCAGACCAATCGATTGGATGCTTTACAACAATTAGTTTCCTTAACGCAGTCGATTGTGGTTCTAAAAGGTCAACACTCATTAATAGCTAGCGCACATCATGAAGTATTACAGTGTGATGCAGGCAACCCTGGCATGGGTACCGGTGGCATGGGCGATGTACTAACAGGCAGTATCACTGCAATCGCAGCTCAAGGGGTTCGGCATCACATTGATTTATGGGAAGCGACCTGCATTGCAGTGGAGCTACATGCCACAGCAGCAGATGACTTAGTTCGTAAAGGCGTAGGCCCTATTGGCCTGACCCCCACTGAAACAATTTTAGAAATGAGATGCCTACTCAATAAACTGTTATAAAACAGCATGCAATCTCCTAGTGCAGCACATCACCATCAGCGTTACCTCTATGGCATTGTCATGGCAGGTATTGGCTCAATGCTTTTTTCTGGTAAAGCAGTATTGGTGAAGCTGGCTTTTGGATATGGCGCTAATGCTGAGACCTTACTAGCATTACGTATGTTGATGGCTCTACCCTTGTTTTGGACCGTGTATTGGTGGGAGGCTCGCCGCAAACCCATGAGTCCGATTACCTGGATTGATCGCGCAAAAATATTTTTTCTAGGATTCTTGGGATATTTTTTATCTAGTTATATTGATTTTCTAGGGCTGCAATACATTTCTGTTGGTCTAGAGCGGATTGTTCTTTATCTCACCCCGACGATTGTTCTTCTCATTTCATACTTTGCCTTGAATAAAGCAATCTCTAAAATGCAGTGGTACGCCCTTGTTGTTGGCTATTTAGGGGTTTTTGTTGTTTTCATTCAAGATGCAAGCTCGGGTGGGGCATATGCCTGGCTGGGAATGGCTCTCGTTTTTGGGAGCGCCTGCAGCTATGCTGCATATATGATTGGCGCCGGCGAAATGGTCAAACGGGTTGGTAGCGTTCGCCTTGTTGTACTTGCAAGCTCAGCGTCCGCTGTACTGAGCATCCTACAGTCGTCGCTTTATAACCCCAGCGCTGTATTTGAACAGGCTAATCAGGTTTACTGGCTGAGCTTATTGAATGCAAGCTTGTGCACTGTCATACCAATGCTACTGATCATGATTGCAATCAATCGAATTGGATCGCCACTGGTTGCACAAGCAGGCATATTGGGCCCGGTCTCTACGATTTTTTTAGGCTACTTTATCTTATCTGAACCTATTACCTGGTTGCAGATTGCGGGCATGACGTTAGTGATTGCCGCCATGTGGTTATTGGTCCGCAATGATGCGCCAAGAAAAAGGTCATCGGACTTTAAAAAATCAGATGACCTTGATGAAGTTGAACCCTTAAATTAAGGGGTATAGCCTGCTTACTGAGTATTAGTCGAAGCAGCTGGCTGAGGTGCTGTTTGGCTAGCAGGCTGTGCTACTGACTGAGCGGCTTTTGACTTTTTCTTCGATTTCTTTTTCGACTTCTTCTCTGCCTTTTTATCTTTTTTCACTTGCTTTTTTGTTTTCTTAGGGGCTGCTTGCTCAGTAGGCGCAGCCTCTGGTGCTGGGCTTGCTGCAGGCGCTGGGGCTGGAGCAGGCGCAGGATCCGCTGCCAATACTGCAACTGAAGATAAGCCTAACGATGCTGAAATAAGAGTTGCTATGCTAAAACGGGCGATACGAGAAGACATGCCATTCTCCAAAAAGTATTTAGATAATGAATAATACTGAAAAATAAATAAGAAATTATTTATT
>NZ_JAHBAK020000060.1 GCF_018500155.2 Polynucleobacter sp. | reverse complement strand
CATGCAGGGCGGTCAGGCAGCTGCGATTAATAATCAACTCTCATACTCAAGGGATGCTGAGCGCGAAGCGGATCGTATTGGTTTTCTGATCTTAGAAGCGGCTGGCTACGATGTGAATGGTGCTCCAGGATTCTTCCAACGTTTGCAAAAAGCAACCGGCATCATGGATAAGGGTGTGCCCAGCTATGTGCGTACCCACCCTTTAACCACGGATCGTATTGCTGATATGCAGGATCGTGCCCGTACCGTTCCCCCACGCAATGTATCTACAGCAGTTGAGTTTTACTTCATAAAAGCACGTGCACGAATGGAGCAAGCTGGCACATCGAGTGGCCTCTACGATTTAAAAAATACTTTTGATAGTTTGAGTAAGCAATCTCAAATTGGTAAACAACTAGAAGGATTTTATGGGTTGGCTTTAATTGATCAGCGCCAAGGTAGGTGGGATCAAGCAGAAGCGAATTTGCAACAAGCTCGTAACTTAGTACAAAAAGCTAGTGCACCGGGATCGCCGATTCAGCGCCAAAGTCTGGCGTTAGAAATTACTGCTTCCGAATTGGCTCTAGCTAAGGGTAAAAAAGAGGAGGCATTACAAATTGCACAGTCAGCATTGCGTGCTTACCCCCAGTCTTACGCGGCCGGTGCAGCCATGATTAATGCAGAGCTGAAGATGGGTCGTACTAATGATGCGATTACTTGGCTAAAAGCGCGCACACGATCCCAGCCCAATGAAGTTCTTTGGTGGGGCCTGTTATCAAGTGCATACGATCAAGCTAACAATGTGCCCATGCGGCACTACGCATTAGGTGAAAAATATGCCCTTGAGGGCGCATGGCCGTCAGCCATAGAGCAGCTAAGAATCGCGCGTAGCGCAGGGGGCGCAGACTTTTATCAAAGCTCAAGTATTGATGCACGCCTGCGTGAAATGCAGCGTCAGTACAACGAAGAGCTAAAAGAGAAAAAACAGTTGCCTAGCTAAAGTGGCGCAGGGTGCTGAATAAATCCAAAACGTTGGCGGAGTTCATTGGAATGAATGGGATCAAGTGGGAGTAGCTGGCCATCCCATGTCCAAGACCCACCAAAGCTACACGCCTCTTCACGCAATGTTGCAAGTTCAGAAAAATGATCTAAATCGTGATCATGTAGGAGCGCCACAGCTGGCATGTTTTTTACTGCAAATTGCTGGTTTTCAATATCCTGAAAAACGGTTTGTTGGGTGGAACCCACTATATAAATATTGCCTTGCTCATCACTCAACGCGCCACTCGGTGTCATTTGGCTATGACATTGCGTCATCATTTGTGCGCTTGATTCACTCGGAATGATGCGCACTACCCAGGGCGTGGCGGCTAAGGTGATGAAGACGCGTTGCGGACCATTTTGAAAAAAATACCGACCTGCCGTATCGCTTGCATAATTCCTAGAGATAAATTCATTTAGCGCGGCATGATCTATTAGCTTTCCTGATAGATGTTGTTGCTGTGCATATTCATCAACCATACGCCATTGGCCGCGGCGATCTAGAGCGAGCCAACCATAGCAGTCTGGAACATTGGGCCATTTAATGAGTGAGCTAAGAACTTGCTCATCCATATTTAATGCAGTCCGTGGGGGGTGGCAGGGGCGTCAAAGGTGTCCTCAGTGGAGCGGCTGGCATGCAAGTGAGCAATACGCCAGCCTTGACTATCCTGAAGAAGTACTAAGGTGATATTGAGGAAAAATTCCGCTTCAATTTGATCTGCTCTAAAGTGTACTGCTTCGGTAGTGTCATACACTGCGGCACCTAAAATGGAGTGACTAATACAAGCAATGGGCTCTAAAAATAATGGCTGCTTGGATAAAAGTCTCTCTAGACCTTCACGAATTTCTACATGGCCACTTAAACGATGTCCCTCTGGGAGTACACAAGTAATCGAATCATCATCAAGCCAAATATCTAGGGCGCCTTGAACATCCCGGTGGCGCAATGCATCGCGCCATGCATCCACCACTTCGTCTGCATCATGAAACAGTCTAGCGAGTTTAGTCATGGTGAATGTTCCTGGAGATTGATTACAAGGTATTGAGTGTAGTCAAAACTTGCTGCGGATGGATGTCATGAAGACACTTTAAATGACCCAAGGGGCATACTTTTTTATGGCAAGGGCTGCAAGGCAGTTGCAACCAGATGACCTTTGCCTTCTCTGATAAGGGAGGGGTATGGGCAGGATCACTAGACCCAAAAATAGCAACTTGAGGTGTTTTGAGTGCAGCGGCAATATGCATTAAACCAGAATCATTACTTACTACCGCATTAGCTCGTGCAATGAGTGCGATTGCTTCGTCCAAGCTAGTACTGCCACACCAATTATGAATGCGAGTTGGATTGTCAGCGCTATCTTGAATATCACTGGCAATGGGTTGATCGCCTTTGCCACCCAAAAGAATGATGTGTGCTTTGTCATTTTGTTGGGTGAGGGATTGTGCAAGTTGTGCAAAGTAGTTTGCTGGCCAACGTTTAGTGGGGCCATATTCAGCGCCGGGACAAAAAACAAAAAGAGGATTTGATGGTGAATGTGTGTTGATGCCGCTGGCCACCAATTTTTGTTCAATGGATTGCTTTGCTGTTTCTGCTACTTGAAGAATAGGCATTGGTGCTTGAGTGACGCTTTCTTCGTCAGTCAATAGCTCTGCAAGTGCCAAATAGTGCAATGCCATGGGAGGTCGATTAACCTTGCTTGGATTGGGAAGGGATAAATTGATGAATCCATAGCGCAACTCTCCGCGATAGCCAATACGCAAGGGGATATTGGCTAGCCATGGAATGAGTGCAGATTTAAAGCTATTGGGTAGAACAAAGCAGGCTTGGTAATTTTTGGTCTGCAGGTGTTTGGCTAATTGTTTACGTAATTCCCATTGCAATTGTTTGTGTTCAAAGGGTGCTTCTATGACTTCATTTACTTGACTGCAAGCGCGATAGATTGGGGCTACCCATTTGCTAGCGAGAACATCAATTGGTGAGTCTGGATATTGTGCTTTGAGTCTTGCTAATAATGGCTGTGTCATTACAGCATCCCCAATCCAGTTTGGGGCGATGATCAGAATACCGTTCATAAAATGTATCCCGATTCAGCACTCCATTTTGATCTGGAGTGCTGATGAGGTTTAGTGACCGTGTGGCTCTGTGCCAGGAATGAGTTTGTATTCAGCACCACAGTATGGGCACTTAGCTTCACCCGTTTTGGTGATATCCAAAAACACCCGTGGATGCAAATTCCATGCAGGTGTTTTATTGGTTGGGCAATGTAATGGTAGATCTTTGCCATCGACCATTGTCACTTGTGCTTGAGACATATTCTGCTTCCTGAAGGTTAAATATTATTTAACGTATGTGAGCCAAGATTTGTATTTGTCGTTTCTGCCGTAAACAGCATCGAAATACGCTTTTTGGATTTTTTCAGTAATAGAACCACGTTTACCATCACCAATCGTACGATCATCGAGTTCACGAATTGGGGTCACTTCCGCGGCAGTGCCAGTAAAGAAAGCTTCATCTGCAGAATAGACTTCGTCACGGGTTAAACGTTTTTCGCGCACTTCAAAGCCAAGGTCCTTGGCAATTTGCATGACGGAATTACGCGTAATGCCATCTAAGCAAGAGGCTAGGTCTGGTGTGTACACGATGCCGTTGCTCACCATGAATAAATTCTCACCAGAACCTTCAGAGACATAACCTTCAGTATCTAGGAGTAAGGCCTCGTCATAGCCATTGGCAGTAACTTCTTGATTGGCCAAGATCGAGTTGATGTAGTAGCCAGATGCCTTGGCACGTACGAGTGAGGAGTTCACAAAGTGGCGCGTGAAGGAAGAGGTCTTGACGCGAATACCTTTGTTGATGCCATCTTCACCTAAGTAAGCACCCCACTCCCAGGCAGCAATCGCAGTATGAATACTGTTGCCTTTCGGGGAGATACCCAGCTTTTGTGAGCCAATAAAGATGATGGGGCGGATGTAGCAAGACTCAAGCTTATTGCTGCTGATCACTTCAAGAATGCCCTTGGAAATCTCCTCGGGGCTATAGGGCATATTCATTTGAAAGATCTTGGTGCCATTAAATAGGCGCTTAACGTGCTCTGGGAGGCGGAAAACAGCAGTGCCCTGAGCAGTTTTATAGGCACGGATCCCTTCAAAAACGCCCATGCCGTAGTG
>NZ_JAHBAK020000008.1 GCF_018500155.2 Polynucleobacter sp. | reverse complement strand
GAGACAGATCTATGGCAGCTGCATCGATAATTGTAGGCTTGGTTTGAGCATGGCTAGTGAGCGTGTAGGGTAGGGCAATAAATGCCGCCAAAGAGAGACATGCTAATTTAACTTTCATTTTTTTCCTTTTTAATTAATAAATACATCTACTTTTTATATTAGCCTACTTTTAAACAGATTTACACGAAAATCAAAATTCTCGTGACCATGAATAAAAGACATATCTTTGTTAATATTCCAGGAGCTAAATAATTAAATAAAAAAGTTATAAATGCCCAAATTTGCTGCTAATTTAACGATGCTCTTTAATGAAGTCCCTTTTCTTGAACGATTTGAAAGGGCTCATCATGCGGGCTTTCATGCGGTTGAGTTTCTATTTCCCTATGCATATTCAGCGACTGAAATACGACAGCTATTAGACCAATACAAACTTAATCTAGTCTTGCATAACTTACCAGCGGGCAACTGGGATTCTGGTGAACGTGGTATCGCTTGCTTGCCTGACAGAAAGCAAGAATTTCGGGAAAGCGTAAGCATGGCAATTGAGTATGCAAAAGCCTTGAAGGTTAAGCAACTTAATTGCCTCGCAGGTAAAGCACCCGTTGACGCGAATCACAAAGAGTTGCATCAAACATTTGTTGAAAATCTAACTTATGCAGCCGCTGAATTTGAGAACGCTAATTTAAATCTATTAATTGAGCCAATTAATACTTTTGACATACCAGGTTTTTTCTTAAATACCACCAAACAGGCCAATGAAATATTGGCTGAAGTTGGAGCAAAAAACCTTTACATTCAATATGACATTTACCATGCTCAAAGAATGGAAGGTGAATTGGCTGCAACTATTGAAAAATATTTTGCAAAGATTGCACATATTCAAATAGCCGACAATCCAGGCAGAAATGAGCCTGGCACTGGGGAAATTAATTACAGCTTTCTATTTAAACTCTTAGATAGATTAGGATATGAAGGTTGGATCGGTTGCGAATATAAACCTGCCAATACAACTGAAGCAGGTCTAGGCTGGATCGATCAAATTCAATAAAAACGCATTATTAATTTCGGAGACAATATGAATAACTCAACCAAACTAGGATTTGTAGGCCTTGGCATCATGGGCTCTCCCATGGCCGGACACTTAATTAATGCTGGATATACCGTATATATTCATACGCGAAGTAAGGTTCCAGCTGATCTTGCTGCCTCCTCGGCAATCCAATGCCATACCTCTAAAGAGGTTGCTGAAAACGCCGACATCATTTTTATGATGCTACCTGACACGCCTGACGTTCAAAAAGTGTTGTTCGGGGAAAATGGTATTGCAGCTGGCCTAACCAAAGGAAAAATTGTGGTTGATATGAGCTCCATATCGCCAATTGATACTAAAGAGTATGCCAAGAAAGTCAATGCACTTGGCTGCGAATATTTAGACGCCCCTGTATCGGGTGGTGAAGTAGGGGCTAAGAATGCGACGCTTTCCATTATGGTAGGCGGCAATGAGGTAGCCTTTAACCAGGTGAAGCCAATATTCGAATTAATGGGGAAAAATATTAATTTGGTTGGCGCAAACGGTGATGGGCAAACAGCCAAAGTGGCCAATCAAATCATTGTTGCATTAAACATTGAGGCAGTTGGTGAGGCTTTGTTATTTGCTTCTAAAGCAGGTGCGGATCCTGCCAAGGTTAGACAAGCATTGATGGGGGGGTTTGCCGGCTCTAAAATTTTAGAAGTCCATGGTGAGAGGATGATTAATCGGACATTTAATCCTGGATTTCGGATTGAATTGCATCAAAAAGATTTAAATCTCGCTTTAAATAGTGCTCGAGCTCTAGGGGTGTCATTGCCTAATACAGCCACTGCACAAGAATTATTTAATGCATGTGCGGCGCATGGCGGTAAGGCATGGGATCATTCAGCAATGGTTAAAGCCCTTGAAAATATGGCTAATTTTGAGATTGGCCAAAACTCTGGCGAAAAATAGCTCATGGCATCTACCTTACTTGTTTATTTGCATGGCTTTCGTTCATCCCCGAATTCAAGCAAAGCGGTGATGACGCAGGAAGCCATAAAAAAGATTTCTAATGCGAACAATCCGATTGAATGGTATTGCCCTCAATTGCTTGCATCGCCAAAAGAAAGCATGGAGATGGTAACAAACCACATTAACCAATCTTCTGCAGATCAAATAGTTGTAGTGGGTTCATCTCTTGGTGGTTTTTATGCGAATTTTTTAGCTGAAAAATATTCGTGTAAGGCGATTGCTCTTAATCCAGCCGTTAGAGCAGCTCGTGAACTTGCTCCGCATGTTGGCATGATGACGGCATACGATAGTGATGAGCCTTTTGATTTTCGTCCTGAATACATTAACGAACTTAAGGAATTGCAGATCGAGAAGATTTCCAATCCTTCTCGATATTTTTTGATTGCAGCAAAAGGTGACGAGTTATTGGATTGGCGCGAGATGGTCGATTTTTATCAAGGCGCTAAGCAGTTGGTATTGGAAGGAAGTGACCATGGAATCTCTAACTATGCCGACCATCTTCCCAAAGTCATTGATTTCATTTGCGCCAAATAGCGCCATTATTGCTTGCCAGCCACTTCTTCAGTAAGATGAATTAACGATCAAAGCGAGACGACTTGATCTAGAAAGGAGAGTTTGTGCTGAGCATCTTGAAGCTAGACGCAGGTGGAATTCCACAGGGTTGGGTCAATGCTGAAGAGGCCACCAAACATTATGCCGATTCCAGCGTATTGTGGACATTAGGTAGCCCTATTAAACAAATGCGAGGCGGAATCTCTCGCACCAATGGCAAGCAGTCCATTATTGAATTGCATTCAATCATTGCAGTAAAGGGCGCATCAAAAATAAATCTGTTTGAGGTTGTCCCGGCAATCACGAAGCATAAATTGTTCAAGCGGGATCGCGGTCTATGTGCTTACTGTGGTAATTCAATATTCGAACATCAGGCTGAAGCAGAACATATTATTCCCCATAGTCGTGGTGGCCGATATTCTTGGATGAATCTAGTCATATCATGCAGGCCTTGTAATCAGCGCAAAGGAAATCGAACACCCGAGCAAGCGGGAATGGGTTTGTTATACGCCCCATATATGCCCAGTCTTTATGAAGACATGATTTTGCGTGGCCGCAATATATTGGCCGATCAAATGGATTTTTTGGCAGCCAACCTTCCAAAGACTAGTCGTTTACTTGTAAACAATTCCTGGTAAACGGTGCAGTCCAATTTAATTCCAGTAATTCGTTTGCATTCTTTGAGAATCATTCTCATAGCAATACTGCTGTCTTTAATTGGCCACTTCATCCTCTTTTTTGGTTTGCCATTATTTAGTTTTAGTAGTGCTCCAGAAATTGCCGATGATCTGATTATTAGGACCGAGATTAAAGCGGAGCCTCCTAAGAAAATTCAAATGACACAATCGCCCAAAAAAGAGGCCGGGATTACAAACTCCTCCACAAATTTATCTGAGAGCGCTGAAGCGAGTAGAGAGCAGGGTGGCAATGCCTCTCAACCCGGCTTGGCCTTTAAGCTACCCAATCCCGGCATTTTGTATTACGACGCTTATGTAGATGGCCAAAAATATCAAACTGCAGAAATTGATTGGATTGTTGAGGGGAATGACTATCGTCTCTATGTCAATATCCCGTATGCATTTGTAGGCCCCTTTGTTTTTGAGTCCCGCGGAACTGTCGATGCATACGGAATTGCGCCGATTATTTATTGGTCACAAAGAGGCTCAAGAACGCCTCGCTATTCTCGTTTTGATCGAGACGGCAAGGGTGGGGGGCAAATGTTTTTCTCTGAGAAACCAGAATTTACACCTGCAATTGCCCCGGGCACTCAAGATCGATTTAGCCTCATCTTTCAATTGGCATCTCTTTTAAACGGCAACAGCAAAATGGATGAAGCAGGCACAATCCGATCTATTCCCGTTGTTGATTACAACACTCTTGAGGATTGGCAATTCAAGAGCTATGGCGAGGCATTGAATGAGGATATACCTAGCCTTGGTAAAACCGTCAACCGCCATTACGCCTTAATGCAAAGAGAAAACGATCCATGGAAGCGTCAGGTGGATATTTGGCTGGCTAAAGACCTAGACTGGCTACCTGGCAGAATACGTTCACTAGAATCCAATGGCAGGGTGCTCGAACTAGTTTTTAGGCAAAAGAATCCCGTGCCTGCAGGCATCAGACCCTAGGATCCTTTGGTATTTGCCTGTTTCTGGCTGTTATGACCTAATAGAGCGCCCATCATCGTATATAACGCTGCGCCAGACATGGAGACCGCAAAGATTCCTGAGAAGGAAATGATGATAGGTAGAATTTTCCATTGTTCAGCTAACTTGTAGTCACCGTAGCCTACGGTGGTGTACATTTCACCGGCAAAGTAAAAGGTCTGAGGATTTGTTGGGAATACCTTTAGGGCAACACAAATATAGGCCCAAACCACAATTTCAACCAAGTGAATGGCAATCACCAGCAATATGGCTATGAAGTACGATAAAAAACTGGCTCCAAAGATGCGGCGCCTGGTCATTACGTCATCAATCGCATGAAAAGCACCTGCGATTCCTAATACAACGATCGCATGCACAGCAAGCATGAGGCAGGCAGACATCACCATGACCCATATCTGACTATTTCCCATATCGGTATTTATCTCGTTGTAGAGAGTAATGAAGCTAGGGAGGTCAGCATTGTGAATGAAGGAGAGCATGGTTACTAGGACCTAGAAAGTAATAAAAATATCTTATTTGACATAATAATGATTATACGCAAAGTAGATTAAGATGAATCCTTTGGGGCATTCTTATTTAGCCCTGGATAAGGCTCTTTATAGAGCTTTTGCCAGCGCGATTCTAGGCCCTTAGCAATCCAAGGCTTTTGATATATCTCAGCTATATCAATGACAGAAAATCCAAGCTGATTACGCAGTTGAATATCCGCTCCTTTATCTAATAAAAATTTAATAAGGATTTCGTTTCCAGATTGAGCAGCCATCATTAATGGCGTTGTTCCATTCAAACTACGCGCATTCACATCTGCACCGTTGGCAACTAAAAATTGTGCAACCTCAACCTGACCCTTTGCGCAGGCGTAATGCAACGGCGTCCATCCAATATGATCAACTTTTGCCTTTTTTTCTAGCACTAATTTTTTAACAACCGGCAAATCACCTGCAATAGAAGCCATCATCAGGGGCGTTTCCCCATTGAGGTTCGATAAATCCACATCAATCGATTTCTGGTTTAACAATAATTCTGTGACTAACGCAGATTTGTCTCGAATTGCGATCACAAGCATTGGTTCACCCTTGGCATCCACCGTATTTGGGCTGATGCCTGCAGTTAAAAGCGCCCTAACTTGCCCTGGATCATCAAATTTTGCCGCTCGAGAAAAATCAAGAATTTGAGCCGAAGTTTGAGCCAAACATAGGTTGATAGGCCCTAAAATAACATAAAGTGACAAAGTAAAAAAATATCGAATCAACATTAATTAAATTCTCTATTTAATTGAAAACATTGAAAAAAATTACTTGTAGTAACCGTGGCAAGTTCTTCCGCAGTGATGCCTTTAAGATCAGCAATAAATTGACCAACCTTCGAAACCCATGCCGGTTCGTTCGTCTTGCCTCTATAAGGAATTGGCGCCAAATATGGCGAATCAGTTTCAATCAGCATGCGCTCTAACGGAACCTGTTTGCAGGTTTCTTGTAATTCTTTAGCACTTTTAAAGGTGACAATTCCAGAAAAGGAGATAAAAAATCCCATTTCCATGGCTTGCTTGGCAACATCCAAAGATTCAGTAAAGCAATGCATGACACCGCCAATGGCATCAGCGCCCTCACTTTTTAATATTTTGATCGTATCTTCAGAGGCTGATCTGGTGTGAATGATCAATGGCTTTTTGGCTTCAAGTGCCGCCCTAATGTGAGTTCTAAAGCGATTACGCTGCCACTCTAGGGATTCATAGCTTCGGTCACCCATGCGGTAATAATCAAGACCGGTTTCACCGATAGCGATAATTTTTGAGTGCGTTTTAGCCATCTCTACTAGAAACTCAACAGATGGTTCAGGAGTATCTTCATAGTCCGGATGAACGCCTACTGAGGCATACAAATGGGGGTGCTCTTGGGCGAGCTTGAGAACCTTAGGAAAATCAGGGATATCAACCGATACGCAAAGCGCATGAGTTACCTTGGCTGATTTCATATTTGCCAAAACCTCAGGGAGGCGATGTTGAAATTCAGGAAAGTCGAGGTGGCAGTGCGAATCTATAAACATAGCTCAATTTTAGACTGCCTAGATCAATATTCGTGTGAGCTGCTAGCCTTCAAATACCTGCTGATATTGCGAGAGGAGCGCCTCAATCTGAATACGATTGGCTAATGGATGGTTTTCCGCCTTTCTTGCTTGAAGCAAGGACTTCCAAAATGCTAACAGTTTTGCCTGCTTAGCCTGCTGCGAGAGACTTTGCAATACGGATAGATGCCTTGGGTAATAGCGCGGAGTACCAGATTGCGAAACAGCCTGAAGATCAGCAACCCATCGTTGCATGGTTGCTAGCAAGTATCCTAGCTGAACTTTGTGGATTTTTTCTGCTGTTTCGAACCATGGCGCACGAGCACCTTGTGCCATTGCCTGCAATAAGATGCGTGAGGCTGCAATAGATGCCCCTAGCTCATCCTTATCATCCTGATGATGGCGGGCAATAATAAAGTCATACACCGCGAATGGCGCCCCGCCCTGCTCGTCATAAGCGGCCTCCATTTCAGATTCGCTTAATGTTAGCCCTGCAACAGCATGTATTTGATTCTTTAGCCAGGATAAACCGACGTCACGTTCAGGTCTAGGCGCGGCTAGCAAGCGACAGCGTGATCGTATTGTCGGCAATACACGCTCCACTCGATCTGCCAAGAGAAGAAAAATCGTATTTGCTGGTGGCTCCTCTAATGATTTCAGCAGGGTATTGGCAGCATCAGAGCGCAATAACTCGAGCGGATAAATCAAGATGACTCGATTACCACCTCTATGAGTTCCAATCGATAAACCTTCAATAGCATTACGCGTTTCTTCTATAGAGATATTTTTCTTCTCTTTCTTTTCGTTTGAGTCGCTCTCGACATCTTCTTTGGCAGCTTTACTGCGCTTGGGCACCTCGTCACTTTCGAAATTCTCCTGAGGTAAAAGCTTGCGATGCGTTTCGGGCACGAGAGCAATAAAGTCTGGGTGGTTTCCAGTGTTAAACCAATGACAGGCCTCGCATTGGTTGCATGGCTTAACACCCCCTGAGGTTTCACATAACAACCCTTTTGCTAATTCAATTGCAAAAGCAAATTTGCCAATACCAGATTGACCATGCAGCAAAATTGCATGAGGGGTCTTAGCAAAGTTCAATGAATCCCAGATGGGTTGCAGCCAGGGTGGAATCCTTGCTTCGGTTTGGGCAGATACGATTGGGTTGGTCATTTAAAGATGAATTTGAATTGCTTCGAGCTCGCTCCAAATGGCGTCTGGTGTTTTAGTGGCATCCACCAAATGGAATCGCTGTGGATTTTCATTTGCGCGTCTTAAATATTCTTGGCGAACTTTATCAAAGAAGTCCAGGTTCATCTTTTCAAATTTATCTGGAGCTCGCACTTTTGAACGACGGGCCTCAGCAATCTCACCAGGTAAATCAAAAAGAATCGTCAAGTTGGGTTGCAAGATTGAACCATCGGGGCGACCTTGAACCCATTTTTCTAAATCATTGAGCTTGCTAATACTCAAACCCCTTCCCCCACCTTGATAGGCAAAGCTGGCGTCAGTGAAGCGATCGGAAATCACCACTTTTCCCGCCAATAGTGCAGGCTCAATTACTTGAGCAATATGTTCACGTCGCGCTGCAAACATCAATAGCGCCTCAGTTTCTAAATTCATGGGGGCATCTAACAGCAGGCTACGCAATTGTTCGCCTAACGGGGTTCCACCAGGTTCACGCGTTAATACCACTTCGCGACTTGGGAAGCGCTCCTTCATTAATTTACAAAATGAATCGATATGGGTGCTTTTGCCTGCACCATCGATGCCTTCAAAACTAATAAAGTATCCAGGAAGGGTTGATGTCATATTAATTAGCGTTTGAGGATGATTTTCGTTGATAACGGTTTACTGCAGATTCGTGCTCTGCAAGCGATTCTGAAAAGTGACTGCTGCCATCGCCTTTTGCAACAAAATATAAGGCGTTACTTTTTGCTGGATGAATAGCAGCCTGGATGGATTCCTTGCTTGGCATAGCTATGGGTGATGGAGGCAAACCTTTTCGCATATAGGTATTGTATGGAGTATCTCTACGCAGATCCGCTTTACGTAGATTTCCATCAAAACGCGGCCCAATTCCATAAATAACCGTCGGATCGGTCTGCAGCAACATTCCTTTTGATAGTCGATTAATGAATACGGCTGAAACAAGACCTCGATCACTCGATTTACCCGTCTCCTTTTCAATAATGGACGACAAAATCAGTAGCTCATAAGGAGTTTTCAAGGGGGATTCAGATGGTCTTTGCATCCAAGCTTGAGCTAATTGCTTTTGCATGGCTTGAGATGCCCTGCGATAAATATTGATATCTAGTTCATCGGGATCAAAGACATAGGTATCAGGAAAAAATAATCCTTCAACACTAGGAAAATCGAGATTTAAGCTTTGCAGCAATGCCTTGGAGCTTAATCCTTTAGTTTGATGAATTAAGGCTGGGTGAGAATCTATCTGACCTCTGAGTTGCCAGATAGTCATGCCTGGAATGATGGTAATACTTTCTTTTACTCGATCTCCGCGTGCAATTTGCAATAGCACTTTCCCAAGGCTTGCATTTAATGGTAGCAAATAAGTCCCTGGCTTTAATTTGGATCCCACTAGCAAAGCCTTAGCGCTGATTTGTAGCGGTAATGTGTGAGTTGATAGTCCTTGGTTTTGTAGTTGTTGTGCAATACTGGCAAGACTAGATTGTGGCGTTATCTTAACTTTATAAACCGCAGCATCCTGAGTATTCGATTGATTTGGCACAACAGGCCACAAAAAAATATATCCGTAGACCAGGACAAGAAATATTGATATTCCTATAACCCAGGATCGAAAGGTATGTATTTTGGTAGCTGCTTTTTGAAATAGCGAGCCCCCCTGATTTTTTTTGCGCATCAAGCTATGATAAAAGGAAGATGACAAATAACAGCCAAATCACCCCTGCACCTAGCGAGCCCTTGTATTCGGGGCATACCCTTTTACCCTCCTGGGGTTTGATCTTTGTAGAAGGCCCTGACGCCTCGCACTTTTTACAAAATCAGCTTACCAATTCAGTTTTAGGTCTCAGCCGCACATATTCGCCAAAAGTAGCCAAATTGCACTCCTCGGTGAAACTGGTTGGCTACTGCAGTCCAAAGGGAAGATTATTAGCAAGTGCGTGGCTATCATCCTCCACAGTCGATGCCACTTCGAATGATCGCTTTGTACTTTTTTTATCAAGAGATATCGCTGCGAGCACAGCGAAAAGATTGTCCATGTTTGTACTGCGCGCAAAAGTGACAGTAACGGATGTATCAAATGAATGGAGTGTCTTTGGCGCATTTACTAGCAATTCTGGAGCAGATACCTCTGTAGATGAGGGGCAAATTGGCATTGAGATTCCCGCTGTTCAACATCACGATCAAACTTTTCAACGTCTCCTCATAGCCATAAAGCATAGCGCCAATCAAAGCCTGATTCATGATCAAGCTATAAAAACATGGAATGATTTAGAGGTATTAAGTGCAATACCAAGAATAGTGCAAGCAACTCAAGAGCAATTTGTCCCTCAAATGATTAATTTTGAGTCTGTAGGCGGTGTTGACTTTAAAAAAGGTTGTTACCCAGGACAAGAAATCGTGGCACGCAGCCAATATCGCGGTGTTATCAAAAGACGATTATGTTTGGGTCATGTGTCTAATGATGGCATTGAAACATCAACGCCTGGTACTGAGATATTTCATAGTGATGATGCCAACCAACCCGCCGGCATGGTGGTTTTATCTGCAGAGAGTAGTTTTGAGTCCAATCGCGTTGATTTGCAGGTGGAGTGCAAATTGGAGGCATTAAACAGTGGGGGAATCCGACTAGGAAGCGTACAAGGACCTGTGTTAAAACTAGATCCATTGCCCTACCCTTTAATAGAAATCTAATGGCGCTATGTGTTTAATTCTCTTCGCATGGAATTCACACCCCGACTATTCATTAGTGGTTGCGGCCAATCGTGATGAGTTCTATGAACGCAATACGGATGGGATTTCCTATTGGTCAGAGCATCCTCATTTATTGGCTGGTAGAGATCGAGCAGATGTCCTTGGAAGTCCGGGTACCTGGCTTGGATTTACAAAGTCCGGAAAATTTGCCGCAGTAACCAATGTGCGTGCACCAAGCGAAAAAAATCCCGACGCCCGTACACGAGGCGAACTCTCTTTAATGTACTTAACAAGCGACAGTAAGCCGGCCACTTTTGTAGAAGAAAACGCAAAACGCTTTCATTTATATAACGGCTTTAATTTCTTAATGGCCGACCTTAGCAACCCCACCAACCCTGAAATGCATTGGGTTAGCAATCGAATGGTGATAGGAAGCACCATGAGACCCCGCAAGGTATTTCCATACCAACCCTTAGCTAACGGCGTATATGGATTATCGAATGCCATGCTAGATACCCCATGGCCTAAAGTGAATCATCGCGTGGCAGCTTTTGCGCAAGTCTTAGCAATGGACCAGGGGCAACTAAAAGGCGCAGATCACTACCTCAAGGTTTTAGCCGATACCCGTTATGCCAGTGATCACGAACTTCCAAGTACTGGTGTTAGCAAGGAATGGGAAAAAGCACTCTCCCCTGCTTTTATTAAAACTCCTTCATATGGAACACGCTCAAGCACTATTCTCAGAGTACGCAAAGATGGCCAGTTTGAAATGGTAGAGCGCCGTTTCGATGCTACTGGCACCGTGGGACATGATGTTATTACAGGCGCACTGAGTCCAGCACCAGGTTCAAACCTCTCGGTTTAATTACGAAGTGCGCTGATCTTCGTTAATCACTCGATCGCCATCTTGATTTCTAGATGGCAAACGTTTGATAAATTGAAACGTGCCTGTAGCCATACAACAGATTTCGCCTTGATCGTTATACAGCTTAGCCTCACAAAAGGCCATGGTTGCAGTCCTGCGAACAGTATCTGCTTTGACGCGCAGAATACCTGTTGCCGCCTGCATAAAGTTGTTTTTTAATTCTATGGTGACTACGCTGCGAT
This sequence comes from Polynucleobacter sp., assembly GCF_018500155.2. Classification (GTDB taxonomy): domain Bacteria; phylum Pseudomonadota; class Gammaproteobacteria; order Burkholderiales; family Burkholderiaceae; genus Polynucleobacter. Next base: position 3,749 of record NZ_JAHBAK020000008.1, on the reverse strand, counting down.
CGCTTGGATCACCAGATCTTGCTGCTACTGCCATTGCAACATCCATCAGTGTAAGCAAAACTCCGCCATGCGCAACAGACCAAGTATTGGTATGTTCGGGTTTAAGGGCGAGGAGAATTTCTCCTTTTCCCATCTCGGCACTTAAAAAACGTACACCTAACAGTTTCAAAAAAGGAACATTAAGTTCCTCTCCCAGATTGGCTAATTGGGTCTGCGGATTAATTTGGACTTGTTTATTCATGAATGTATTTTAGGGGCTGAAGCACTAAATTGGGAATCCTCCTAGAATAACCGCATGGCCTTTTTATTAAGCGGGAGCGACGTTTGTCGCTTGACTCAACCTAGCCCAATTCCTAATCCATATTGGGTGGCCATCTCTCGGTCTGCGGCAAAATTAATCGGTCTGAACTTAGGAGATGACGGTTTACCGACCGACCCTAAGTGGTTAGAGCTTTTAGCTGGAAACACGCTAGAAACCGCATCGCATCATTTTTCGAGCCCAATTTCCACGGTATATAGTGGTCATCAATTTGGTGTGTGGGCTGGACAGCTAGGCGACGGAAGGGCCATCTTGTTAGGTGAAATACAAGGGCAAGAACTTCAGCTTAAAGGGGCTGGCAAGACAATTTATTCCCGCATGGGGGATGGGCGAGCAGTTCTGCGCTCATCCATTCGCGAGTTTTTATGCAGTGAGGCAATGCACGGTCTTGGTATTCCCACTACTAGAGCACTCTCTGTCATAGGGTCAGATTTGCCGGTTCGCCGCGAAACGATTGAAACAGCGGCCGTATGTGCACGTTTAGCACCAAGCTTTATGCGCATTGGACACTTTGAGCATTTCGCTGCTCAGGGAAATATTTCACGCCTTCAAGAATTAGCAGAGCTACTGATTAAGGAGCATTACCCTCAATGCGCATCACATCCAGAACCCCAATTAGAGCTATTTAAAAAAATATGTGAACGCAATGCAAGACTGGTAGCTCAATGGCAAGCGGTAGGATTTTGCCATGGCGTCTTAAATAGCGACAACATCAGCGTTTTAGGGTTAACTATGGACTATGGTCCGTTTGGTTTTATGGATCAATTTGATATTAACCATATATGCAACCACAGCGATCAAAGCGGTAGATATGCCTACCATCGTCAGCCGCAAATTATGCATTGGAATATGGCCTGTCTAGCAAGTGCATTTATGCCCCTTCTCCAGCGCCGATACGATGCCAAGGAGGCTGAAGTATTGTTGCGAGATGCTCTTGATGAGTTCCCAGCAATTTTTGCAGATGAATGGCAATCATTATTTAGAAAAAAATTGGGGCTTATTAAGGCGCATGCCGATGATATAAAGCTTATTGAACGACTTTTACAGTTAATGCATGATTCAAGAGTGGATTTCACCACCCTATTCAGACAATTAGCTTATGTAAAAAAGGGGCAAGCCGTTGATGAAATCTCTTTAAGAAATTTATTTATCGATCGGCCCAGCATTGATCAATGGCTGCATGATTACTTACTGCGCTTAGATATCGAAGATGAGAATGACGCTTCCAGAAGGAATGCAATGCATTCAGTTAATCCAAAATATGTACTACGCAATCATTTAGCGCAAGCTGCCATTGAAAAAGCTCGGAACCACGACTTTTCAGAAGTCAGGAGGCTTCTCAAAGTCATGAGCGATCCTTTTAGCGAGCAAATAGGGATTGAATACTATGCACTGCCTCCCCCGCCAGATATAACAAAGGTTGCAGTTAGTTGCTCCTCATAAACAGAGAGACATTTTGTCAAAATAAAAGAAAAGATGACTGAAAGGCTGTATATGAATAAAACAGACGAGGAATATAAAAAAATATTGAGTGATATGGAGTATCGTGTCACTAGGCAGTCTGCCACTGAACCCCCTTTCACTGGAAAATATTGGGATCACTGGGACCAGGGCAAGTACTCTTGTGTTTGCTGCGGGACACCACTTTTTCTATCTGAGACTAAATTTGATGCCGGTTGCGGTTGGCCAAGCTATAGTGAACCCGCCCAAAAATCCATTATTAAAGAAGTGCGCGATATATCACACGGGATGATCCGTACGGAAGTCAGATGTGCTCATTGTGATGCGCACTTAGGGCATGTATTTGATGATGGCCCAAGACCTACTGGATTGCGTTATTGCATAAACTCAGCATCCCTACGATTTGAGCCAAGCATCAATGTCAGCGAAAAAACTGACAAATAAGGCATTTAGGTCCACATCTCAAATAGATGGATAATTCCACCCTATGAAATTCTTATTTGATCTCTTCCCCATCATTCTTTTTTTTATCGCATTTAAAGTTGCAGATATCTATACGGCAACAATAGTTGCTATGGTGGCTACCATTGGACAAATTCTTTGGGTTTACTACCGTCACCGCAAAATTGATGCAATGCAGTGGGTAAGCTTAGTAATGATCATTGTTTTTGGCAGTCTCACGATTTTCTTACATGACAAAACATTTATTCAACTTAAACCAACAGCTTTATATTGGCTTTTTTCTAGCGCACTACTTGTTAGCGCCCATTTTTTTAATAAAAATTGGATTCAAGTGCTGATGGGAAAGCAGATTCAACTCAAGGCTGAACGCTCACATTCCGTTTGGCATCAACTCAATCATGCCTGGGCTCTATTCTTCTTTTTCATGGGCGCCCTCAACCTTTACATCGCCTTTGAATTTTCTGAGGAAACATGGGTGAATTTCAAGCTATTTGGTAGCACGGGTTTACTCATTGTCTTTGTCATTATTCAAGGGGTTTGGCTATCTAAGCATATGGAGCATCCAGAGGAATGAGCATCAACCAAGACCGTATGAAATGGTTTCAGGAAGATTTAAGCAAGGCATTTGCAATACAAAACCTAGTCATTGAAGATGAAAGTCATTTACATGCAGGGCACGCCGGTGCCGCTAGTGGTGGCGGCCATTTTAGGGTCAGCATTATTGCCCCGGAATTTCAGGGAATGAGTCTTGTGGCTCGTCATCGGGCCATTTATGGCGCTTTAAACCGCCATATTCCCAAGGAAATTCATGCTTTGACGATTGTTGCCCAAACCCCCGAGGAAGCGGGCCTGTAGCCTGCTTTACACTCTTGTTATCACTTATTTTTTATATATCTCGATTATGCTAAAAAAATCACATCTTCTTTGCCTCTGCTTCTCATCTACCCTACTCTCTGGTGTAGCAATCGCTCAAAACGCTGTCATAGTGAACGGCAAAGCAATTCCTAAGACTCAACTGGATAAATTAGTTCAAAAATCGGGTCAGCCTGATAATCCACAAGTACGTGACCAAGCTCGCGAAATGTTGGTGACTAGGGAGCTCATTATTCAAGAAGCAGACAAGCGTGGTGTTATACAAAAGGAATCCGTACGTGAGCAGTTAGAACAATCACGTGTTGGCGTATTAGTAGCTGCAGTGTTTGAGGATTACGTAGAAAAAGAAGGTGTGACAGAAGCTGAACTCAAGGCTACTTACGAATCAATGAAATCACAATATAGCGGCAAGGAATACCATGTAGAACACATTCTTGTCGAAAAAGAGTCAGATGCTAAAGCGATCATTGCACAAATTAAGTCAGGCGGAAATTTTGAAGACATTGCTAAAGCCAAATCAAAGGATCCAGGATCTGCGCCAAATGGTGGTGACTTAGGTTACGTGAATGAAAAATCGTTAGTTCCAGAGTTTTCAAAAGCAATGGTGCAGCTTAAAAATGGGCAAGTATCAGAT
>NZ_JAHBAK020000010.1 GCF_018500155.2 Polynucleobacter sp. | reverse complement strand
AGATGTGTATAAGAGACAGATATAGTTGCCCTCATTCTTAAAGCAGTGGGGTAGCATCCAATTTGGTACTTGATACGAATGATCTGCAGTTAAAAATAAAAACTGGTCTTGAGTCACTTCCGTATTTAATGGTGCACCCAACTCTTTCCAGTTTGGAAAGAGTTCAGTCAATGCTTTGGGGTCCATGACTGCGCCAGACAGAATATGCGCACCAATTTCAGAACCCTTTTCTAAAATGCAAACGCTGATATCGTTGCCAGATTCATTGGCTAATTGTTTTGCCTTGATTGCCGCAGACAAACCGGCAGGGCCACCTCCAACAATGACCAGGTCATAATCCATCGATTCCCTGGGTCCAAACTGCTCAAGTAACTGGGCCTGATTCATGCCATTTCTCCGAGATTTCTTAAAAATAGGGTATTTCAGCCTTGATAGTTTAGTTCTATCTGGCAAAAACCTATTTGGTGCCTGATCTGGCTGGGTTTGAAGCGCTGAGGCGTTATGATTGCTTTTTTACCCATTTTGGCAATATTAGGACAATGTTATGAATAAAACGTACCCTTCGGCGGCAGATGCCCTACGGGATATCTTAAATGATGGACAAAAGATTGCAGTTGGTGGTTTTGGGCTTTGTGGCATTCCTGAGGCCTTAATAGCCGCTGTCAAAGATTTAGGTGCGCAAAACCTAACAGCAATTGCAAACAATGCAGGCGTAGATGGCTTTGGTCTGGGATTATTGCTTAACTCCCGTCAAGTCAAAAAGATGGTGGCTTCTTATGTTGGAGAAAACAAAGAGTTTGAGCGTCAATATCTTGCGGGTGAATTGGAGTTGGAATTTACACCTCAGGGAACATTAGCTGAAAAACTTCGTGCTGGTGGTTGTGGCATCCCCGCTTTTTATACCAAGACAGGTGTTGGCACCTTGGTAGCGGAAGGCAAAGAAGAAAAAGAATTTGATGGTGAGAAATACATCATGGAGCGTTCTATTGTTTCCGACATCTCTTTGGTGAAGGCATGGAAAGCAGATAAGTCCGGTAACTTGGTATATCGCTATACAGCTCGCAACTTTAATCCTGTGGTTGCTATGGCTGGCAAGATTACTGTAGCCGAAGTGGAAGAGATTGTTGAGAATGGTCAATTGCACCCTGATGAAATCCATACTCCTGGTATCTATGTGCACCGCCTGGTGATTAATAAAACTCCAGAGAAGCGTATTGAACAGCGCACTCTGTCAGCAGCTTAATTATTGAAGATTTAGGAAGATCGAAATGCCTTGGAATAGAGATGAGATGGCAGCACGTGCTGCGAAAGAGTTGAAGGATGGTTACTACGTCAATCTTGGTATTGGTATGCCAACTTTGGTGGCTAATCATGTACCAAAAGATATGGAAGTTTGGCTTCAGTCTGAAAATGGCTTGCTGGGTATCGGCCCATTTCCAACAGAAGCAACAATTGATGCTGACTTGATTAATGCCGGTAAGCAAACTGTCACCACATTACCAGGCTCATCCATTTTTTCATCAGCAGATTCATTTGGCATGATTCGTGGTGGCAAGATCAATATTGCGATCTTGGGCGCGATGCAAGTGAGCGAGCATGGTGACTTAGCAAACTGGATGATCCCAGGAAAGATGGTCAAAGGAATGGGCGGCGCCATGGATTTGGTCGCTGGGGTCAAGCATGTGGTTGTTTTGATGGAGCATGTTGCCAAAAAGAAAGACGGCACCCAAGAGTTGAAAATTCTGCCCAAGTGCACCTTACCCCTTACAGGTGTAAAAGTCATCAGCAAAATCATTACTGATTTGTGTGTGTTGGACATTACCCCCAAAGGCCTGAAATTGATCGAGTTGGCTCCTGGCGTTACCAAAGAAGAAGTCATCGCCAAAACAGGTGCCCCTGTCGACACTTCGGGTTTCTGACATTCGTCATCAATTAATGGAATAATGGGATCACCATGCCGGGATCCCACCATTTTCACTTCAAGCCCTTTAAGCCTCAGGCCGCAACAGAGGCTGATCCTTCATTGCATGCCCATAAAAAAGGGGATGCAAGGCATTCTCATAGTAAACAGGTTGCCAATCAAAACCTACTGCTGATAGCGCTAGTTCTCACGCTGGGTTTTTCTGGGATTGAAGGTGCGGCAGCGTATTTTGCCAATTCCTTAGCATTGATTTCGGATGCTGGTCACATGGTGACTGATGCTGCTGCTTTGGGTTTAGCGCTATTAGCGCAAATGATTTCTCGCCGCCCACCATCAGCAAAACATTCATTTGGTTTTGGTAGAGCAGAGGCCTTAGCAGCATTTGTAAACAGCATTGTGATGTTGGGCTTAGTGGTTTGGATTGTGGTCGAAGCCATTAGCCGTTTTTATGATCCTCATAAAGTCGATGGCCTCACCGTTACTGTTGTAGCGGCTATTGGCCTCTTGATGAATATTGTTGTGGCTTGGGTGCTCTCGCGCGATAAGAAGAGCGTCAATACCCGAGCTGCATTGGTTCATGTCATGGGCGATCTATTGGGATCAATTGCAGCTTTAGTGGCTGGTGTAGTGATTCAGCTGACAGGATGGATGCCGATTGACGCCATTCTGTCGATTTTGGTCTCTCTTTTGATATTGAAGTCGACGGTTTCGATTTTGCATGAGTCGTATCACTTCCTTATGGAAGGCGTTCCCTTGCATATTGATTATTTGCAAGTTGGCAAGGATTTGCGAAGCGTTCCTGGTGTCTTGGCGGTGCATGATTTGCATGTATGGGAAATGACGCCAAGCTTTCCCGCATTAATTGGCCACATTGAAATTGCTGACATTATGGAATGGCCTGCAATTATGTCGCGCATCAATGAAATGCTTTTAGAAAAACATGGTATTGATCATGTCACATTGCAGCCCGAAGAGGTTGGCGAGATCTCTGATGATGATGAAAAGAGTGCAAATACTTTTCACAACGGAGATACATTCTATGTGCAATGCTCAAGTGGCGAAAATCAGCATCGCATGGCCTATCACGCTTGGGGAAATCCCAATAACCCTAAAGTACTCATTTGCGTGCATGGCTTAACCAGGCGCGGTAGCGATTTCAAAACATTGGCGCAGGCGATGTGCAAAGACTATTACGTTGTTTGTCCCGATGTTGTAGGACGTGGAGACTCTGATCGCTTGACCAATCCAATGCAATACGCTGTTCCACAATATGTTGCAGACATGGCCGAGTTAGTGAAGAAACTTGGTGTTAATCAAGTGGACTGGTTTGGAACCTCGATGGGAGGATTAATTGGTATGGTGTATGCCTCAATGCCAAATTCTCCAATTCGTCGCATGTTGATTAATGATGTAGGCCCACGAATTGAACCAGACGCTATCAAACGCTTGGGATCATATGTTGGTCAGCCATTCTCTTTTGCTAATCGCGCTGATGCGCTTAGTCGTCTAAATCAAATCTGTGCCACTTTCGGTGAACATACTCCCGAGGAGTGGGAGATCTATAACGGTCCCATGTTGGTTCAGCGTGATGGTATGTGGATCATGCACTATGACCCCAATATTTCAGTACCGTTTGCCTCTGTCAATCCGATTATGGCTAAGGCTGGGGAGATGGCGATGTGGCATGCCTTTAAGCAAATTCATATTCCCATGCTGATCGTTCGCGGTGGTGACTCGGATCTTTTATCGGCTGCCACAGTAGCAGAGATGTGTAAGGTAAATCCTTATGCTCGCAGTATTGAAATTCCGCATGTGGGGCACGCACCTGCATTTGTCAAAGCAGAGCAAATTGCTCTAGCAAAGGAATTTTTTAGTTAATCTTTGCCCATGGCAAACGTATCGTCCCATTCTGAAAAAGCAGCCCTTTTCCAAGATGCTTGGTTTGGCGAGCCAGCAGAATCTCATGCGCAAGGTGTAGTTCAAATACTGCAATCCTTAAATTTGGATGAGGCAACCCTCATTGCAGCCAGTAACATCGCTCGCACCCATGGTAAAGAAGCCTTAGGCAAACTGATTGGTGAGGAAGCAACAAAGCTACTCATGGGTTATCGTGGGTTGCGACAAGCGCAGGCTAAATTAGTGCGTGAAGATGGTGGCCTCAGTATTTCAGGCCAAGAAGAGATGCTGCGCAAGATGCTGCTTGCGTTTGGTGATGATTTGCGCGTTGTTTTGATCTACTTGGCGTCACGTCTACAGACTTTACGTTGGGTTACTCAAGAGAAGATGGTGATGCCATCGTCGTGGGCGCAGGAGATTCTCAATATCGATGCCTCATTGGCAAACCGCTTAGGCATCTGGCAAATGAAGTGGGAGATGGAGGATTTGGCCTTTCGTGTCTTATCGCCGGTCGTCTATCGCGATATAGCCAATATGCTTGATGCTAAGCGCATTGAGCGTCATGCATTCATTGAGCGTATTGTTCGTGAACTCCAGCAAGAACTACAGGCTGCGCATATCGCGGGTGATGTGTTTGGACGCCCAAAGCATATCTATAGTATTTGGAAAAAAATGCAAGGGAAGTCCCTTGACTTTGCAAACTTATATGATGTGCGTGCGTTTCGGGTTCTTGTTGATGATGTGAAATCTTGTTATGCAGTGCTAGGGATTGTGCACAATGTTTGGCAACCTGTGCCGCGTGAGTTTGATGATTACATCGCAAGACCAAAGCCAAATGGTTACCAATCCTTACATACCGTGGTGATGAACGAAGAGGGCGTGGCATTTGAAATACAAGTACGCACCCATGAAATGCACCAACAAGCGGAATACGGCTTAGCAGCGCATTGGCGCTATAAGGAGGGTGCCTATATTGGTATGGCCACTCCCCCGAATTTGAATAAATCCAATAAGCCAAGTGTTACCCATCAACCGGGTACTCATAGTGCGCAGGTTGCCTATGAAAGGCAAATCGCCTGGGCGAGGCAGTTGATCTCTTGGAAAGAGGATGCTTGGGAACAGCTTAAGCATCATGAAATTGATGATCATATTTATGTTTTAACGCCACTTGGCAAAGTGATCTCTTTGGAGAAGGGATCAACCCCAATCGATTTTGCCTATGCTGTACATACCAATTTAGGTCATCGTTGTCGTGGCGCACGCGTCGATGGCGCTATGGTTCCATTAGATACCGCTTTGCAAAATGGCCAAACCGTTGAAATTATTGCTGTTAAGCATGGTGGCCCTTCGCGTGATTGGATTAGTCCTGACAAACATTATTTGAGATCACAGCGAGCACGACAGCGTGTGCGTGCTTGGTTTAATGCCCTCGATGACGAAGAGGCGGGACAAATCACCAAATCATTGGATGCTAAGCCTGAAATTACCGTTGAGTCCAAGCCAGCAACACCAGAAATTATTCTTCGCAGCAGCAGTCGCAAGTCTGCTCAAAGTGGAGATGTTCTAGTAGTGGGTGTAGATTCGTTATTAACGCAATTGGCGCGTTGTTGTCGTCCCGTGCCCCCCGATGCGATTGCCGGATTTGTCACTAGGGGTAAAGGCGTTTCTATTCATCGTCGTTCTTGTAAAACGTTTCGTGGTCTTTTAGAGCGCGCTCCGGAGCGAGTGATTCAGACCGCATGGACTCACACTTCAATCGACACCCCTGACCATACAGAGCAAAAAAAGGTTTTCCCAGCAGATTTAGTGGTAGCTGGTGTTGATCGGCCAGAGCTCATGCGCGAGTTGTTTGAGGTGTTAACACGGCAGGGTGTGCACGTGACTGATCTGCGTAAATCCGCTAAAAAAGGGCTGACACAGATCCTGCTAACAGTGGAAGTGAAAGATTCCGGGGTTCTAAGAGTGGTCCAAAATAGCTTGGAAGAGGTCAAAGGTGTCACCCAAGTGCGTCGGCGGTGATAAACTACAGGGCTGTATAGGCTCGTAGCTCAGCTGGTTAGAGCACCACCTTGACATGGTGGGGGTCGTTGGTTCGAGTCCAATCGAGCCTACCAACGAATAAAGACCCAAAAAGAGGAAACTCTAGAGGCGCGGATGCCCACAAGCTACCGCGCTTTATTTTTAGGTATGAAGTAATGCAATATTTGTCAGTGAAATAGAAGTACATTCAGTTAAACAGATGGAGTCGTTATGCCAGTAGTTACTCTGCCCGACGGATCAAAACGCGAATTTGAGGCCCCAGTTCGTGTTGCGGATGTGGCTCAAAGTATTGGCAGTGGTCTTGCAAAAGCCGCACTCGGTGGCATTGTTGATGGCAAGATGGTCGATACCAGTTTTGTTATCGATAAAGATATTCAACTGGCCATCATTACCGATAAAAGCCCTGAAGCATTGGAGATTGTGCGCCACTCAACAGCGCACTTATTAGCCTATGCTGTTAAAGAGTTGTTCCCTGAAGCTCAAGTCACTATTGGCCCCGTTGTAGAGAACGGTTTTTATTATGATTTTTCTTATCATCGTCCGTTTACACCGGATGATTTAGCAGCTCTTGAAAAGAAAATGATCGAGCTTGCTAAAAAAGATGAGCCTGTTGTGCGTCGTGTTTTGCCACGTGATGAAGCGGTGAAATTTTTTAAAGATCAGGGTGAGCATTACAAAGCAGAAATCATTGCAAGCATTCCGCAAAATGAGGATGTCTCGCTGTATGCGGAAGGTGCGTTCACCGATTTATGTCGTGGTCCTCACGTTCCTTCTACTGGCAAGCTAAAGGTCTTTAAGCTGATGAAGCTTGCTGGCGCTTATTGGCGTGGCGATAGCAAGAATGAGATGTTGCAGCGGATTTACGGTACGGCTTGGTTACGTAAGGAAGATCAAGATGCGTATTTGCACATGCTTGAAGAATCCGAGAAGCGCGACCATCGTCGTCTTGGTAAGCAGTTGGACCTATTTCACTTTCAAGAGGAAGCCCCGGGATTAATTTTCTGGCATCCAAAGGGCTGGGCGATATGGCAAGAAGTAGAGCAGTACATGCGTCGCGTCTATCAGCAAGAAGGTTATCAAGAAGTAAAGGCTCCACAGATATTAGATCGTGCACTTTGGGAAAAGTCTGGGCATTGGGATAACTACAAAGAAAATATGTTCACGACCGAGTCAGAAAATCGTGCGTATGCATTAAAGCCGATGAACTGCCCAGGACATGTACAAATTTATAACTCGGGTTTGCATAGCTATCGTGAATTACCGCTACGCTTTGGTGAATTTGGACAGTGCCACCGTAATGAGCCCTCCGGTGCATTGCATGGATTAATGCGCGTACGTGGTTTTACTCAGGATGATGGTCATATTTTTTGTACAGAGGATCAGATTCAGTCTGAAGTAGCGGATTTTGATAAAGCCGTTCGCGCCGTATATCAAGATTTTGGATTTACGGAAGTGGCGGTGAAGCTAGCATTGCGTCCCGCAAAGCGCGTTGGTGACGATGCTATTTGGGATAAAGCCGAGGAAGCATTGCGCGGAGCTTTAAAGGCCTCTGGCCAGCATTGGGAAGAATTGCCCGGCGAGGGTGCTTTTTATGGCCCCAAGATTGAATATCACCTGAAGGACTCGATTGGCCGTACTTGGCAATGTGGCACGATTCAGGTCGACTTCTCGATGCCTGCTCGTCTAGGTGCTGAATACGTGGCAGAAGACAACAGTCGTAAGACTCCGGTGATGCTTCACAGGGCAATTGTGGGCTCTTTGGAGCGTTTTATTGGGATTTTGATCGAAAATCATGCTGGGAATATGCCAGTTTGGCTAGCTCCGACCCAGGCGGTGGTTCTCAATATTTCGGGAAATTCTGCTGCATATGCACAAAAAGTCCAGCAATTGCTGAAAAAACAAGGGTTTAGAGTCGAATCTGATTTGCGGAACGAGAAAATTACGTATAAAATACGCGAGCACGCATTACAGAAGATCCCATTTTTGCTTGTTGTGGGCGATAAAGAGTCTGAAAGTAATACGGTGGCCGTTCGTGCCCGTGGCGGAGTGGATTTGGGTGTGATGCCTATTGATGCCTTCGTTGCCCGACTCCAGCAGGATATATCCCAGAAAGTCGGACCCGAGCCTAGCTAGGGTTAGAACGGTTTTTATTGTTTTTTTAAAGGAATTAAGAAGATCGCTACTGAAAAATTGCAACGCATTAACCGGGAAATTACTGCTCCTGAAGTGCGTTTGATTGGAATCGATGGTGAGGCCATCGGTGTAGTTAAGTTGAGTGAAGCCCTAGCGGCAGCAGAAGAGAAAGATACCGATCTGGTTGAAATAGCTCCTACCGCTGTGCCGCCTGTAGTTCGAATCATGGACTTTGGCAAATTCAAGTACCAAGAAGCCAAGCGTCAGCATGAAGCTAAGCTGAAGCAAAAGGTGATTCAGGTGAAGGAAGTGAAATTCCGTCCTGGCACTGATGATGGTGACTACGGTGTAAAGCTACGCAATCTGATCCGCTTTTTAGAAGATGGCGATAAAACAAAGATTACGTTGCGGTTTCGGGGGCGTGAAATGGCTCACCAAGAAATCGGAGCAAGAATGTTGGAGCGTTTGAAGTTGGACTTACAAGAGTATGGCCAAGTTGAACAGTTTCCAAAAATGGAGGGCCGCCAGATGGTGATGGTATTAGCCCCCGTTCGCAAGGCTAAGTAACTCGGTTTTATAACCTGGTGCTTATGTAGGGAGGTGTCAGAGGAAAAATTTCCAAAGACACCGGCAGTAAAGAAGTGCTTCTGGGTACAGGAAGAGTAGCCGTCGGTTACCACCTATGTTGCACAAGTAAGAGAAGGGGTGCTTTATGCCCAAGATGAAGAGCAAGAGTAGCGCCAAAAAGCGCTTCACGGTTCGCGCAGGCGGAACCATCAAACGAGGCCAGGCTTTTAAACGCCACATCCTCACTAAGAAGACCACCAAGAATAAGCGTCATTTGCGTGGTTCCACAGAAGTTGCGAAATCTGATGTCAAATCAATTCGCTCTATGCTTCCTTACGCTTAACCTCAGACTAGATAGGAGAATTCAATGCCAAGAGTCAAACGTGGGGTTACAGCAAGAGCCCGTCATAAGAAAATCACTGACGCCGCAACAGGTTATCGCGGTCGTCGTAAAAACGTATTCCGTATTGCTAAGCAAGCTGTTATGCGTGCTGGTCAATATGCATACCGTGACCGTCGCAATAAGAAACGTGTATTCCGTGCTTTATGGATTGCGCGTATCAATGCGGCAGTGCGTGAGCATGACATGACCTACAGCGTATTCATGAATGGTATGAAGAAAGCAGCGATTGAACTCGATCGCAAAGTGCTTTCAGATATGGCCATTGCTGACAAAGCGGCTTTTGCTGCTTTGGTTACTCGGATCAAATCCGTAGTAAACGCTGCAGCTTAATTCTTAGTTTTCATCGAACTAAGCTGCAATGGTTTCTCTCGACCAAATTGTCGAGGATGCCAAACGTGATTTCTCCGGAGCTGCCGATTCGGCAGCTCTTGAGGACGCGAAAGCCAGGTATCTCGGTAAATCAGGTGTTCTCACTGAGCGTTTAAAAGCGCTTGGTGGAATGTCGCCTGAGGAACGCAAGAGTGCTGGCGCCCAAATCAATCAAATCAAAACCCAAGTAGAAGCAGCCTTGCAAGAGCGCCGCCAGGCTTTGGCTGATGCTGTTTTGCAGCAGCGTTTAGCGGCGGAATCCATTGACGTCTCTTTGCCAGGGCGCGGTCAAGCTGTTGGCAGTTTGCATCCGGTGATGCGTACTTGGGAGCGTGTAGAAGAAATCTTTCGCTCTATTGGTTTTGCAGTGGCTGATGGCCCTGAGATAGAAACGGATTGGTTTAATTTCACGGCCCTTAATAGCCCTGAAAATCATCCTGCGCGATCAATGCAGGACACCTTTTATATTGATGGCAAGGACTCTCTTGAGAAGCCTTTGCTGTTACGTACTCACACTAGTCCTATTCAAGTGCGGTATGCAAGTGAGCATGTTAAAAAATATGCGAATGCTGAGGTCATGCCGCCGATCAAGGTCATTGCACCAGGTAGAACATACCGCGTAGATAGCGATGCTACTCATTCCCCCATGTTCCATCAAGTTGAGGGGTTGTGGATTGCTGAGAATGTTTCCTTTGCCGATCTCAAGGGTGTATATACCGACTTTTTGAGAACATTTTTTGAGACAAATGCATTACAAGTGCGTTTTCGTCCATCGTATTTCCCATTTACAGAGCCCTCAGCAGAGATTGATATGGCCTTTGGTAGCGGCAAACTTGCTGGTCGATGGTTAGAGATATCAGGTGCAGGACAGGTTCATCCGAATGTTTTGCGTAACATGGGAATCGATCCTGAGCGCTATACCGGCTTTGCTTTTGGTTCTGGTTTAGAGCGTTTAACAATGTTGCGTTACGGGGTAGATGACTTGCGCCTCTTTTTTGAAAACGACTTGCGATTCCTAGCGCAATTTCCTGCATAACCAAAACCATTCTTTAAGAAAACTTCAATCGCGCTATGCAATTTTCTGAATCTTGGCTTCGTCAGTATGTGAATCCTTCGCTAGATAGCGATGCGTTGGGTCATGCAATGACAATGGCTGGCTTAGAGGTAGAGGAGCAGCATTCAGTTGCACCACCTTTTAGCAAAATTGTAGTGGCGCAGATTTTGTCTGCTGAGCAACATCCAGACGCTGATCGTCTGCGAGTTTGCAAAGTCGATGCGGGAACTGGTCAAGAGTTGCAGATTGTTTGTGGCGCACCTAACGCGCGAGCAGGTATTAAGATTCCCTGTGCCTTAGTTGGCGCTGCATTACCTCCCGCAGAAACGGGTGGAAAACCATTCATGATTAAGGTTGGCAAGCTGCGTGGTGTAGAGAGCCAAGGTATGTTGTGCTCTGGCCGCGAGCTTGGACTGGGTGATGATCATGAAGGTATTTTGGAATTGCCTGCAGATGCACCTGTAGGAACAGATATTCGTGAGTATCTCGATCTTGATGATCAAATCTACGTTATTAAATTAACTCCAAATAAAGCAGACTGTCTCTCGCTTATGGGGATGGCCAGGGAAGTATCCGCTATCACCGGCGCCACACTCTGCGCTCCTCAATGGACTGTACCTGTAGTAACGCTAGACGAGAAGCGCAAAGTGACGATTGAAAACCCCGAGCTTTGTGGGCGCTTTGCCGGCCGCATTATTCGTGGCGTCAATCCGCAAGCAAAAACGCCTGAATGGATTGTGAAGCGTTTGACTCGTGCAGGTCAAAGAAGTATCTCTGCATTGGTGGATCTATCCAATTACGTCATGTTAGAAATGGGTCAGCCTACCCATGTGTTTGATATCGACAAATTGAGTGGCGATATCGCGGTTCGTTGGGCTAAAGCAGGCGAAACATTGGAATTATTAAACGGTCAGACAGTCACTTTGTTGGGCCCAGACTCTGCAGGAAAATTACAAAATGCTGGCGTGGTTGCCGATCAATCTGGCCCGGTAGCGCTTGCAGGGATCATGGGCGGCAATCACTGCGCCGTGTCTGATGATACGAAGAATATCTATGTTGAGGCTGCTTATTGGCCACCTTCAGCAATCCAAGGCCGTGCCCGCCGCTTTAATTTCAGTACGGATGCGGCGCATCGCTTTGAACGTGGCGTAGACCCCCAAAATACTGTGAATTGCTTGGAGTATCTAAGCGCACTCATTCTCGAAGTTTGTGGTGGCCAGGCAGGTCCAGTCGATGATCAAGTTCTCAATATTCCCGAGCGTAAGCCTGTCAAGTTGCGTTTAGCCAGGGCAGAAAAAGTCATTGGCATCCCGCTGACAACCCAAATCGTTGGCGATATCTTTAAACGTCTTGGTTTTGAATTTAAGAACGAAGGCGATGTCTTTGTTGTAACACCACCAAGCTATCGTTTTGATATTGAAATTGAAGAGGATTTAATTGAAGAAGTCGCGCGTATGTACGGCTTTGAAAATATTCCAGACAAGCCACCGTTGGCAACACTCAAAATGAGTGCTCATGCTGAAGAAAAACGTGGCATTCATTTATTACGTCAACGTTTAGCTTTGCAAGGCTATCAAGAGGTAGTGAATTTTGGGTTTACAGATCAAGAAAGCGAGCAGCGCCTCACTGGCGCCCAAGAGCAAGATCTGATTCGTGTGCTCAATCCCATTGCTAATCAGTATGGTGTCATGCGTAGCACCCTATGGGGTGGTTTGCTGGCCAATCTCAAGACAAATTTGAACCGTGGAGCAGGGCGTTTGCGTCTGTTTGAGGCTGGTCGTGTATTCAAACGCGATCTCGCAATTACAGAGCAAGCTGGGATGGTTGCTGGTTTTCATCAACCTCAAAAGATTGGTGGTTTAGCTTATGGAGCTGCAGTTCCCGAGCAATGGGCAAGCGCTAGCAGAGCGGTAGATTTTTTTGATATCAAAGGTGATCTCGAGCGCGCTTTAGATCCTCTACATTTTGTCACTGAATCTGCACAACATCCTGCCCTTCATCCGGGTCGTAGCGCTAAAGTCTTTTTGCAAGATGGCAAAAATCGTATTGCTGTTGGTTGGATTGGTGAATTGCATCCTGGTCTACAACAAGCTTATGAATTGCCACAAGCGCCAGTCTTGTTTGAATTGGATTTAGACCCAATTTGTCATGTGGGTTTACCAACGCCTGAAGAGTTAAGTAAGTTTCCGGCAGTGCAGCGTGATTTAGCGCTTGTAGTTAAAGAAAACGTTTCTGCCCAAGTCTTGCTCGATGCTATGACTGCATCTCAACAGAATTTTGTGCGTGCAATTGAGGTGTTTGATGAGTTTAAGCCTAAGGCAGGCTCCAATAGCATGGCCGATGATGAAAAGAGTTTGGCTTTCCGCGTTACCCTGTTAAATCCTCAAGAAACCTTGCAAGATGCCCAAATCGATGCTGTTATGACCGCTTTATTGGGTGTGGCAGAAAAAAAATGTGCAGCTCGTCTGCGCTAGGTTTAGTATTACGATTCCAAGAAAAAATTTAAAGAAATCAATATCAAAGAGACTTTTCATGAGCGAAATGATTACTAACGATACCGTTACCAAAAACGAACTCTCTGAAGCACTCTTTGATCAAGTTGGATTGAATAAGCGCGAAGCAAAAGATATGATCGATGCGTTTTTTGACCGCATTGGTCAATCGCTAGAAGCAGGTACTGAAGTCAAAATTTCTGGCTTTGGTAATTTTCAATTGCGCAATAAATCGGCTCGTCCTGGCCGAAACCCAAAGACAGGTCAATTGATTCCAATCGCTGCAAGACGCGTGGTTACTTTTCATGCAAGCCAAAAGCTGAAAGATGTAGTGGAGTCACATGCTCGAGAAAACCGAGTTTGATGCAAGCTCGGCACTCCCGAGCTCTCAACTTCCCCCAATTCCTTCCAAGCGCTACTTCACCATTGGTGAGGTAGCAGATCTCTGCGGTGTGCGTTCCCATGTGTTGCGCTATTGGGAGCAAGAATTTTCACAGTTAAGTCCGCAAAAACGTCGTGGTAATCGTCGTTATTACCAACATCATGAAGTGGTGCTCATTCGCAAGATTCGTTCATTGCTTTATGAAGAGGGTTTTACCATTAGCGGAGCCCGCAACCGTCTTGAAGAAGCGCGAGATGAGTTACGCTTGCGTGAAGAGTTGCAAGCGGTGTTACAAATTCTGTCGAAATAGTTACTGCTACAATTTTCTTTTGTCGGGGCGTAGCGCAGCCTGGTAGCGTACATGCATGGGGTGCATGTGGTCGGAGGTTCAAATCCTCTCGCCCCGACCATTCTGAGTCAATTCACACAAAATCCACAAAATATTCGTAAGTGATTGATTTAATTGAATTAATTTTTAATTGAATCATCCTGACCCATTTTTTCACTGGCAAGGCTTATGGGTTTAGCGCTGCGGTCTGCTACAATTAGATGGCTTTGATTTGTAAAGCTTTTTTTGTTTTATTTTGTAATTAACGCACGACACAAGTTGGGTGAAAGCTCAGGTGTTCGCAAGTAAGGAGTATTAAAAATGGCAGTTGCTGATATTAAGACGGCGGAAATCGTCAAAGAAAACGCGCGCAGCGCAAATGATACGGGTAGCCCTGAAGTTCAAGTTTCATTGCTTACCGCCCGCATCAATGAATTAACCCCCCATTTCAAGGCTAACGCCAAAGACCATCACAGCCGTCGTGGCTTGTTGAAGATGGTTTCACGTCGCCGTCGCCTCTTGGATTACCTCAAAGGCAAAGATCTGGATCGCTATCGCGCATTGATCGAGAAATTAGGTCTCCGTAAGTAATTCTTATCGGTATTGCAATGCCATCTCACTTAGGGTTGTTTCTTTACAGAATCAGTCTTAAGAAGGTGGCATGTTTTTTGAGCGCTTTTAGATTATTTGTGTAGGGGATTGTGTCATTCCAATGAGTTTCTGTTTTCAGAGTCTCCCTGGAATGGCATCCCTTGTAATCCAAATCGCTCCAGTGTTGTCGTGACACTGCTTTATCCCGCGACAAACGTGATGCTCATGTGAGCATGGCGTGAACAATTTGGAGAAGATCAGAATGACCATGTTTAAAAAAGCAGTAAAGAGTTTTCAATGGGGCAACCATCAAGTAACGATGGAAACAGGCGAGATCGCTCGTCAAGCAGGTGGTGCCGTTATTGTTAACGTTGATGACACCGTGGTGATGGGAACTGTTGTAGCGTCCAAGTCTGCTAAGCCAGGCCAAGACTTTTTCCCATTAACCGTCGATTATTTAGAAAAGACTTACGCAGCAGGCAAAATCCCTGGTGGTTTTTTCCGTCGCGAAGGCCGTCCATCTGAAGGTGAGACATTAATCTCTCGTTTGATTGATCGTCCAATCCGCCCGTTGTTTCCTGAAGGTTTTTACAACGAAGTGCAGGTAGTTGTGCATGTGTTGTCGATTAACCCAGAAGTGCCTTCTGATATCCCTGCATTGATCGCCGCATCTGCTGCGTTGGCAGTCTCAGGTATTCCATTTAGCGGTCCAGTAGGCGCTGCTCGCGTTGGTTATGCAAATGGCCAATACCTTTTGAACCCAACCCGTTCTGAGCAAGCTACGAGCGAGTTGGATTTAATTGTTGCTGGTACACAAGCTGCAGTTTTGATGGTGGAATCCGAGGCAAATCAGCTTTCTGAAGAAGTGATGTTGGGTGCTGTGGTGTTCGGCCACGAGCAAATGCAAACTGCTATTAACGCTATCAATGATTTGGTGCGTGAGGCTGGTAAGCCAGAGTGGGATTGGCAAGCCGCTCCGAAAGATGAGCCTTTGATCGCAAAAGTTTCCGCATTGGCTGAAGCGCCTTTGCGCGAGGCATATCAGATTCGTCAGAAGGGTGCACGCTCAGATAAGTTAAAAGCTATCACTAAAGAAGTGATTGCAAAATTAGCTGAAGATGGTGAAGTGGATGAAGTTGCAGTCGGCAACATTCTCTTTGAAATCGAAGCTAAGATTGTTCGTAGTCAAATTTTGAATGGCGAGCCACGTATTGATGGTCGTGATACACGTACCGTTCGTCCAATCGAAATTCGCAACGGCATTCTCCCGCGTACTCACGGATCCGCACTATTTACTCGCGGTGAGACACAAGCTCTCGTAGTCGCGACCCTTGGTACAGCCCGTGATGAGCAAATTATTGATGCACTCGAAGGCGAGTATCGCGATCGCTTTATGTTCCACTACAACATGCCTCCATTTGCAACTGGAGAAACTGGCCGCGTAGGTAGTCCAAAGCGTCGTGAAATTGGTCACGGTCGTTTAGCAAAGCGTGCCTTGATCCCAGTATTGCCAAGTCCAGAAGACTTTGCGTATAGCATCCGCGTCGTTTCAGAAATTACTGAGTCCAATGGTTCTTCATCCATGGCTTCAGTGTGCGGTGGCTGTCTGGCAATGATGGATGCTGGTGTTCCAGTGAAGGCGCACGTTGCTGGTGTAGCAATGGGCTTGATTTTGGATGGCAATCGTTTTGCAGTATTGACTGATATCTTGGGTGATGAAGATCACTTAGGTGATATGGACTTTAAAGTTGCTGGTACTGCCAACGGCATTACTGCGCTTCAGATGGACATCAAAGTACAAGGTATTACTAAAGAAATTATGCAAGTTGCTTTGGCGCAAGCTAAAGAAGGTCGCTTGCATATCCTCAGCAAAATGCAAGAAGCAATGGGTTCAGTACGTACAGAACTTTCTGCCCACGCTCCTCGTATGGTCTCATTTAAGATTCATCCAGACAAGATTCGTGAAGTGATTGGTAAGGGTGGCGCAACCATTCAAGCTCTGACCAAGGAAACTGGATGCAGCATTGATATTCAGGATGACGGTACAGTAACGATCGCTTCTACCAACGCGGATGGTTTAGCTGAAGCTAAAGCCCGCATTGAAGGTATTACTGCAGAAGCCGAGGTCGGTAAGATCTATGAAGGCCCTGTTGTGAAATTGCTTGAATTCGGAGCCTTGGTCAATATTCTTCCGGGTAAAGATGGTTTATTGCATATCTCTGAAATTTCTAACGAGCGCGTTAAAGAAGTCAAAGACTACTTAGCAGAAGGCCAAGTGGTGCGTGTGAAGTTGTTAGCTGCTGATGAGCGTGGTCGCTTACGTTTATCACTAAAGGCTGCAATGGCAGAAGAGGGCGGCACGATTGCTCCTTTAGCAGGCACAGCCGAAGCGGTTACTGAAGCTGCACCAGCGAATGGTGAAACTGCCTAAGTAAGGCTCTCTACATTCATCGGAGTTTTTCATGCGTGTCATTGAGATCAAAGAATATGGGGCACCAGAAATGCTGGTGGCTGCCACTCGTCCAGATCCAGCAGTTCCAAGCGCTGGGACTGGCGAGATCTTGATCAAGGTTTTAGCAGCGGGAATTAATCGTCCAGACGTGTTACAGCGCAAAGGACATTACCCAGTGCCTCCCGGTGCATCAGATATTCCTGGTCTTGAAGTTGCCGGTGAAATTATTGGCGGTGATTTATCTCATGCTGATAACACTTTAGGTTTAAAGGTTGGCGATAAAGTGTGTGCATTAGTGCAAGGTGGTGGTTACGCCGAGCTTTGTACCGCACCCATTGCACAATGTTTGCCATATCCAAAAGGATTTACTGATCAAGAAGCGGCATCATTGCCAGAAACGTTTTATACGGTTTGGAGCAATGTATTTATGCGTGGTGAGTTGTCCGAAGGCGAATCCTTGTTAGTGCAAGGGGGTTCTAGTGGTATTGGTGTGACAGCCATATTGCTTGCCAAAGCGCTTGGACACAAGGTATTGGTTACTGCGGGTTCGGACGAAAAATGTGCTGCTTGTATGCAATTGGGTGCGGATTTAGCGATTAACTACAAAACTCAAGATTTTGTAGAAGAGGTTAAAAAGGCAACTGACGGCAAAGGTGTAAACGTCGTGCTCGATATGGTCACAGGCGCTTATGTTCAGCGAGAAATCGATTGTTTGGCAGATGATGGCCGGATTGTGATCATCGCGATTATGGGTGGTAGCAAAGCAGAGGTAAATACTGGTCAGATATTACGTCGCCGCCTTACTATTACGGGCTCCACATTACGTCCACGACCTGTCTCATTCAAAAAGCAGATCACGAAGCAACTTTATGAAACGGTGTGGCCATTATTGAACGCAGGCAAGCTTAAGCCCGTTATTTATAAAACTTTCACTCTGAATGAGGCAGCAGATGCCCATCGCTTGATGGAATCTTCAGAGCATGTTGGCAAAATTGTTTTAACGGTTTAATACTGAGCCATCTTATGCGACCACTCATCATCATCGGCAATTGGAAAATGAATGGCAATCTTGTTAGTAATGAAGATTGGATTAAGACCGTTGCCCGTGGCATGGAGAGTGGCATGCCTGCAGGACGTCAATTTGTCATTTGTCCGCCATTTCCGTATTTGGCGCAATGCGCAAAACTCATCAAAGATCATTCGCTGGCATTTCTTAGCTTAGGTGCGCAAGATGCTTCAGCGCAGGCTAGTGGTGCCTACACGGGTGAGGCAAGTGCTGCCATGTTGAAGGAAGTAGGTTGTCAGTACGTCATTGTGGGACATTCTGAGCGCCGTCAATTTCATCATGAGGTGGATGAAGTGATTGCAGCTAAAGCATTGCAGGTTTTAGATAACGGCATGACCCCAATCATTTGCGTCGGGGAAACTGCAGATGAGCGTAATTCTGGAAGAGCCGAGGAGGTCGTCTGCGGCCAGGTTGCCAAACAAGTTTCTGTACTACAGGATCGTTTAGCTGATTGCCTGATCGCCTATGAGCCAGTTTGGGCAATTGGTACGGGCAAAGTAGCTAGCGCACAAGTTGCGCAAGATATGCATAGGCATATTCGTTTGCAATTAGCTGAATTTGATGAGGATGTCGCCTCTCATGTCGGCATTTTGTATGGCGGTAGTGTCAAGCCTGATAATGCGGTGGAATTATTTGCAATGCCCGATATTGATGGTGGATTAGTTGGAGGGGCCTCTTTAAACCCCCAAGATTTTCTGGCGATCTGCCAGGCGTAAATTTTTATTTGGAGATGAGCTGTGGAATGGTTTAAGACATTATTGATCGTGTTGCAGGTAATTTCTGCTTTAGCGGTAATTTTGCTGGTATTGCTGCAACAGGGTAAAGGTGCAGATATGGGTGCCGCATTCGGTTCAGGCGCCTCAGGCAGTCTATTTGGTGCAAGTGGTTCAGCCAATTTTCTTTCCCATGCAACCGCTATTTTTGCCGCAGTCTTCTTCTTAAGTACTCTGGGCATCACATGGCTTAGCAATAAAAAAGAGGCAAGCCCTGGAGTGCTCTCTGGAACCGTTGCCCCAGCCGCCACTCCAGCAGCACCTGCAGCGCCTACCCAGGACCAAAACAAACCTGCTGTTCCTAAGTAAAATAGTAGGTTTTTACAGATTTTTCTGCCTCAAAAATGGGGTGGTTTAGTTGTGCAATGCGGTAGAATTGATAGGTTTTACAAGATGCCGACGTGGTGAAATTGGTAGACACGCTATCTTGAGGGGGTAGTGGCTTAGGCTGTGCGAGTTCGAGTCTCGCCGTCGGCACCAGTTGAAGTATTTAAAGCTAGGGTTTTTGCTCTTAATCAATAGAGCCGGTAGTGAAATAATGAATAATTTGCTGTTTTGATGAATTAATAGATAAACGACTCAGGACCATTTTGAATCTCGCCAATTACTTTCCTGTTTTGCTTTTCATCCTCGTAGGTATTGGGGTGGGATTAGTCCCCATGTTCCTCGGTAAAATTTTGGCTCCTTCAAAGCCTGATGCTGAAAAACTCTCTCCTTATGAGTGCGGTTTTGAAGCTTTTGAAGATGCACGTATGAAGTTTGATGTGCGCTACTACCTAATTGCCATCCTATTTATTTTGTTTGATCTTGAGACTGCGTTCTTATTCCCATGGGGAGTGGCATTGCGTGATCTCGGTTGGTTTGGCTACGCCTCTATGGTGATTTTCCTTTTGGAATTCATTGTGGGATTTGTTTATATCTGGAAGAAGGGCGCTCTCGACTGGGAGTGATTGGTATGGCATTAGAAGGCGTTCTCAAAGAAGGATTTGTTACTACCACTGCGGACCAGTTAATTAACTGGACACGTAATGGTTCTTTATGGCCCATGACATTTGGTTTGGCCTGTTGTGCAGTAGAGATGATGCATGCTGG
>NZ_JAHBAK020000055.1 GCF_018500155.2 Polynucleobacter sp. | reverse complement strand
CCCTTTTTCAGCTGATTCTGAATTTTCCTTAACCATGATTGTTGATTTTGCTCAGAAGATGCGGCTATCAGACGTATTGCGTCTAATAAAGGCAAGCCAGCATCCAGAAGTGTCAGCAGTTGTTGGGCAAATCGATATTCAATCTCCTTTTTTAATGCCATGCACCGACCTCTGCCTCAAATGCAATTCGATCAATGATTCCTTCTTCAAGGCGACTTAAACCCGCCTTGGCGATACCCTTAAAAGGAATGTCGGGATCTAAAAGTTGTTCTATTGTCAGGATTTCGTGAATGCCGATCCGCCCTAAATAACCGTTCCCATTACAGACGCTGCAACTAAAACGATCTTGATGGGGCCATGCTTTGCATGCCCTGCAAAGCATGGGCACTAAACGCTGCGAACTGACACAGCGTAGGGATGATTCAAGTGCTTCTAGAGCCACTCCCAAGCTTTTGAGACGAGGTAGAACACCTCTAGCGTTGCGCGTGTGAAGGGTGCTCAAAACGAGATGTCCTGTTTGCGCTGCTTGAATCGCGAGCTCGGCAGTTGCTTTATCACGAATTTCACCGATCATGATGACATCTGGATCTTGGCGCAATAAGGCCTTAATGATGACAGGAAAATCTAATCCAGCTCGAGGGTGATAGGCGACTTGATTGATTCCAGGTAGACGGATTTCAACGGGATCTTCTATGGAGCAAAGGTTGCGATGAGATTGATTGAGCGCATTCAAACAACTGTAGAGGGTGCGCGTTTTTCCGCTACCCGTTGGCCCTGTGACCAATATCAAACCATTCGGTTCTTGAAGAGCCCTTTCCATCACAGTAAGTTGGTCGGGTAGTAGACCAATTTTTTCTAGTGCCAACTCTTCAATTCGATTAGGTAGGATGCGAATGACCGCTTTTTCTCCATACAGTGTTGGCAATACAGAGACTCGGCAATCAATATTGGGATTTGCAAAATCGAGACCAATGCTTAAGTGTCCATCTTGAGGAAGACGTTTCTCTGCGATATCAAGACGAGCCAGAATCTTGATGCGCGTAATCAGTCGCTCATGAATTTCTAATGGGTAGTGTGAAAAAACGGTTAATGAACCATCAACGCGAATGCGCACCACCATCTCTGTACGACTGACTTCGACGTGAATATCACTGGCCCGAGCTTCAATAGCATGGGCTGCTATTTCATACCAGGTTCGAACAATCAGTGAGTCGTCATGGGAAAAACTCAAGCTAGAGTTTGATTTATCAGTGGACGATACAGTTTGACAGTCTTTACACCTTGTTCATCAAATTGCACGATTTCCATAACGACTCCGCCAATTTTGATGCTGACATCATGATCAGGAATGGCCTCGAGCTTCTCTAAAATTAATCCATTTAAGGTTCTCGGCCCATCAAGCGGAAGATTAAGATTCAGTAAGCGATTAAGATCTCGCAAAGTAGCGCCGCCACTAGCCAGATAAGTGCCGTCGGGCAGCCAATGTGGATCAGTTGAAAGATTTGAAAATGAGGTTGTGAACTCGCCAATCAACTCTTCCACAATATCTTCGAAAGTGACAAGACCAAGCACCTCACCATACTCATTGACGACTAGGCTCAGGCGCTGCTGATTGTCCTGAAAAAATTGCATTTGTTGCAATACTGGCGTGCCTGCAGGAATGAAATAAGGTTCATTGATGAGCAACTTAAAGTCTTCGTGTGTTAAATCCGAGTCGCCCAATAAAGAGAGAGCCTTTTTAACTGACAAGATACCGACAATACGCTCAGAGTCGCCATCACACACCGGTAATTTATTGTGATAGCAAGTTTCTAGTTGCTGAATAACCTCTTCAATTGGTCTAGAAAGATCTAAAACTTCAATTTTTGCTCGAGGCGTCATCACATCATCAACTGTGATGTTTTCTAAATTAAATAGGTTGAGCAAAATATTGCGATGGTGATTAGAAACAAAGCGATTCGATTCTAAAACCAAGCTTCGCAATTCTTCTTTACTCATAGATCGACTATCAGCAGAAGATTGCAAGCCTGATACGCGCATCAAACCAGATACAAACTGATTGATTAGCCATAAAAGGGGTTTAAATAAGAAAGTCAGCGGCAAAATCAGCCAGCCCACATTTGCAGCAATCTTTTCAGGAAAAGCAGCCCCAATGACTTTAGGGGTAATTTCACTAAAGATGATGATGAGTAAGGCAACTACCAAAGTGGCGATAGATAAAACTAGGCCGCTATCTCCAAAGAGGTGTAAGGCTATTCCCGTAACCAGAATTGGCAGAATAGTATTGATGAGATTATTAGAAATTAAGAGTACTGACAAAAGAGAGTCAATTCTTTTGAGCAGGCGCTCAGCTAATGCAGCCCCACTGTTGCCGCTATTTGCCATAGCCCGAAGTCGATGGCGATTAGAGGACAGCATGCTGGTTTCGGCCATTGAGAAAAAGCCAGAAAGCGCCAGCAAAAATAGAATTAAAGCGACCTGACTGTAAAGTGGCCAATCGTCAAAAAAGTTATCCATGGGCTATGCCTAAAAAAGAAGGATGATTCAATATAGCAAAGTAGACTTATAGAAACCATCATTAAAGCGCGAATGGGGATTGATCGATTCATCAGCAAACGCCTAAAGTTGTGTGAGAATCTCCTTTATGGGGATTTCCAAAAAGCAGCCAATTTACGATAGTGCAAGTTATTGCGTTATTCAGGCACCCTTTGGTAGGCTGGGAGTGATGACTGAGCTAGTTGATGGGAGTCTTATGTTGTCAAGAATCGACTACCTGGCTGCTGATACTGCTTTATCAAAGCCCAGCAATGATCTGGCTAAAGAGGTAGAAAAACAGTGCGGGGCCTACTTCAAAAACCCACATTTTCAATTTGATTTACCCATGAAGCCTATGGGTACCACCCATCAGCAAAAGGTATGGAAGTGTGTTCGGGAGATACCAACGGGCAAGACGAATACTTACGGTGAAATTGCTGGTGCGATTAAGAGCGGGCCCCGTGCGGTTGGTACAGCGTGTGGAGCAAATCCATTTCCTTTGGTTACTCCATGCCATCGGGTAGTTTCGGCCCAGGGTATTGGTGGTTTTATGAAAGAAGATGCACCTGGCTTTTATCGCCAAATCAAAGTATGGCTCTTAAAGCATGAGGGCGTTCTCTAAGAGCACTATTTTTTTGGCAGATCTTTTGCAGCAATTCGAAAGAAGATCTTCATCAAGGTATTACTACTAGCCCCAAACTTTGTAAATACATAAAAAGTCATTACGGTTTTTCGTGAAAGCTTGACTTCATCTTTGTTGTTAAATTGTTCGCGTTGAGCGATTTTAGAAAGCGTCATTACAGCCAAGCCAAATGCTAGAAAGCAAAAACGTCTAATCCCAATGTCTTTTTTGGGGATCCGAAGTATATATTGCATTGAAGCCTCCAGTTTTATGTGGGCAATTCGCAATAGGTCTAATTGAGTCATGCCAGCAGGTTTCCATGACACGCCTCTGGCTCGATCCTCGGGAGAATCTTTGAGGATATTGGTCATTTGTAGTGCTTGACCAAAATCAAGGGCAAGGTTTTCTTGCCCTTGAAAATTACGGGCAAATTCACTGGAGTGATTGCTAAAAATGGTGGTTAAGAGTTCGCCCACCACCCCTGCGACAACATAACAATATTCCTCGAATTCTGTTAGATCTTTTAGGCCCATTTGGGATTGCTTGCTATGAAAGCGAGACATGCCTTCTGACATGATAGAAACACAACGGCTCACAGCTGCTTGATCTTGAAGTGTGCAGGTATGCAGAATTCGTAGAACTGTTGGCGTATGCGCAATCAGATCAAGCTCATCTGGATTCCCGTATCCGTGAAGTGCACGAAGACATGGTTCAACAAATGATTGGACCGAAGATTTTTCTAAAACAGCATCAAGAAACAATTTGGACAGATGTTGTTTTGTCTCTGGTTGCAAATTTGCAGCATCTTCAATGGTGTCAACAATGCGACATAGTAGGTAAGTGTTCCCGACTACAACTTCGATAGCGGGGGGCAGGAGAGGGATGGTGAGAGCAAATGTCCTAGAGACTGAGCCTAAAATCGCTTTTTGATAAGCCAGCTCTGCATTTAAGTGCTCGATAGGGTTGCTTTTGGTTGCTTTCACCCAATCATTATGTCAGACGTGCCGGCCTCAATTTGGTGTGGATTTCCTGAGTAACAAAAGTGACATAGCCATATAATTTCACCAAATTCTGCAAGGAGAAATCTGGCGTGCTGATTTGGTTCGTCATCATTTATTGGGTGGTCTCTGTTGGCATCGGCCTATGGGCTGCTTTGCGCGTGAAAAATACCGCTGACTTTGCAGCAGCAGGTCATAGCCTACCAATGCCAATTGTGACAGCTACCGTATTTGCAACATGGTTTGGTTCTGAGACTGTTTTAGGTATTCCCGCCACTTTTTTGAAGGAGGGTCTGGGGGGTGTAGTTTCAGACCCTTTTGGCTCGTCTCTTTGTTTAATTTTGGTAGGTCTGTTTTTCGCACGTCATTTATACAACCGCCGCATGCTCACCATCGGTGATTTCTTCCGTGAGAAATATGGTCGCACCGTAGAGGTCTTAGTGACCCTGTGTATTGTGGTCTCTTATTTGGGTTGGGTAGCGGCTCAAATTAAAGCGCTAGGACTTGTATTTAATGTAGTGTCCGAAGGTAGTATTTCTCAAACAGGTGGCATGTTAATTGGGGCTGCCAGCGTTTTAATCTACACCCTCTTTGGTGGTATGTGGTCAGTTGCCATTACAGACTTTATTCAGATGATCATTATTGTGATTGGGATGCTGTATATCGGCGGTGAGATGACTGTGCAGACTGGTGGTGTTGGCGTGGTGTTGGAGCATGCCGCTGCAGCCGGACAGTTCAGTAATTTCTGGCCTGAAATGAATTTGGCCTCAATCTTAGGTTTCGTGGCTGCGTTATGTACCATGATGCTCGGATCCATACCCCAGCAAGATGTTTTTCAACGCATCACCTCTAGCAAAAATGTGAATATTGCTGTGAATGCGGCCATTTTGGGCGGTGTGCTGTACTTCGTATTTGCATTCGTCCCCATGTACATGGCTTATTCAGCAACTTTGATTGATCCGGGTTTGGTCAGCGAGTATCTCAATACCGATCCGCAAATGATTTTGCCTAGGTTGATTTTGAATCACGCCCCGATCATTGCTCAAGTCATGTTTTTTGGCGCACTGTTATCCGCAATTAAGAGTTGTGCAAGCGCTACCTTGTTAGCCCCATCAGTTACATTTGCTGAAAATATTGTGAGAGGCTTTTTCAAGCACTTATCTGATCATGACTTACTCAAAATCATGCGCATTACAGTTCTTTGTTTTGCAGTTGTGGTCACATTCTTTGCGGTGAACTCTGAGCTATCCATTTTTAAAATGGTGGAGAGTGCTTATAAGGTGACTTTAGTTGCCGCTTTTGTACCACTTGCTTTTGGGGTTTATTGGTCTAAGGCTAATTCTTTGGGCGGGCTGCTAGCAGTGGTGGGTGGTCTCACTATTTGGGTTAGTTGTGAAATTTTGGCGCCGAATGCCATCATGCCCCCTCAATTAGCTGGTTTATTGGCCAGTATTGCAGGAATGATTTTGGGAAGCTTGGTGCCAAAAGATGAGCTCAAAGCGGTTTAACTGAGCTAATTGCCTAAAAATTAGGCAATTAAATTTGTTGCACCGCAAAACATTCACATTAAAATATCAGTAATTAAAAATTTCTATTCTTTTGGAGTTCCTATGAAAATTTGTGTGATCGGTGGGGGTGGCGCCATTGGTGGTTACCTTGCTGTCATGTTGGCGCGAGCCGGTAATGACGTAACCGTGGTGGCGCGTGGCGCAACCTTAGCTGCCATTAAGGAGCGTGGTCTTGCATTAATTATGGATGACCAACCCGAACCATTAGTTGCGCAGGTAAAAGCGGTAGAAAAAATCAGAGATGCTGAAACACCAGATGTTGTGATTTTGGCTGTAAAGGCACACCAAGTTGAACCTATCATTGATGATCTGGCTGCCATCATGGGCCCAGAAACCATTTTGATTCCTATGCAAAATGGTATTCCTTGGTGGTACTTCCAAAAGCTTGGTGGTGAATATCAAGATCATGCAGTGGAAACAGTTGATGCTGGTGGTCTTGCCAAAAATGCGATCAACCCTAACAACATTATTGGCTGCGTTGTTTACCCCGCAACCTTTACGCAAGCTCCAGGCGTCATTCGCCATGTAGAGGGCAATCGTTTTCCGTTGGGCGAGTTAGATGGCAAGAATACAGATCGCATTCAGAAAATGTCGGAGATGATGACTGCCGCTGGCTTTAAGTCTCCTATCTTGGATGATATTCGCTCTGAAATTTGGCTCAAGCTGTGGGGCAATATGACATTTAACCCTATTAGCTCTTTAACTCACGGAACCTTGGAAGGCATTTGCCAATATCCATTAACGAAAGAGTTAGCACGCAATATGATGGCTGAAGCGCAAACCATCGCTGAAAAATTGGGTGTCACTTTCCGTGTAGATATTGAGCGTCGTATCGCTGGTGCTGAAAAGGTTGGCAAGCATAAGACTTCGATGTTGCAAGATCTTGAAGCTGGCCGTAGTTTAGAGATCGATGCATTGTTGGGCTCAGTGATTGAATTGGGCAAAATTACGCAAACTCCAACTCCTTGCTTGAACACGGTATTTGCTTTGACTAAATACTTGGATGAGAATGTCCAGGCATCAAAAGGCAGTCTTGCTCTGCCCTCTGTATCGGGCTACTAAGATTGTTTTAGGTAATAAAAAACCCCTTGCAAGAACACCAGCAAGGGGTTTTTCTTTTGGGTGATCGAACTTATTCGAAACGGTTATCCAATCTGCCGACACCATCAATGATGATGCTGACATTGCTACCAGGTTTCATCGATCCTACGCCTACCGATGTGCCGCAAGCAATGATGTCGCCTGCCTCTAATGGGACATCTTGAGAAATCAGGCTGACGAGTTTGGCGGGTGGGAAAATCATATCTGCCACTGGGTAATTTTGACGCTCTTGATCATTCAAAATTGTCTTGATTGTCAATTTGCTGGGGTCAACATTGGTTGTAATGTATGGACCAAAAACGCCAAAAGTATTGAAGCTTTTGGAGCGCGTCCATTGTGCATAACCAGGGTCGCGATTGAGAATTTCAATTGCCGTCACGTCGTTGATACAGGTATAGCCAAAGATGGCCTGAGCAGCTTGGGCTTCATCCACCTCATGAATGCGTTTACCAATCACAATACCTAATTCGCCCTCATAAACCACTTTTCCTGAATATGACTTGGGCGTTTTAATTACTTGATTTGCTGCTAAGAAGGAGTTATTGCCTTTTAGAAAATATAGTGGTTCTGCTGGAACGGCATGCTCAAGTTTAGTCACTAGGGCATGAAAGTTATCTGCCATTGCCACCATCTTGGATGGCTCGCAGGGGATATCGATTGTGACATCAGCCAATGGAAGTGTTGCGCCTGTAGGG
>NZ_JAHBAK020000040.1 GCF_018500155.2 Polynucleobacter sp. | reverse complement strand
GCAGCGTACTTCTCTACAGTTTTTGCGCGCTTATTTTCGCGCTCAATTAGGGATAGTTTTGCCACGTTAGCCTCTTAATTGCGGAAAGGGAATTTGAAAGCCGCCAACAAAGCTTTTGCTTCTTCGTCGGTTTTAGCAGTCGTTGTAATACTGATATTGAGACCACGGAGGGCATCAATTTTGTCGTATTCAATCTCAGGGAAAATGATCTGTTCTTTAACGCCAATGTTGTAGTTACCACGGCCGTCAAATGCCTTGCCTGAAATACCGCGGAAGTCACGTACACGCGGCAAAGCAACAGTCACAAAGCGATCTAAAAATTCGTACATGCGTTGTCCACGCAATGTCACCATGGCACCAATTGGGTAGCCTTGACGAATTTTGAAACCTGCAATCGCTTTTTTAGCTTTAGTGACAACTGGCTTTTGACCAGCAACTTTAGTTAAATCACCAACTGCATTTTCGATAACTTTCTTATCGTTCACAGCTTCACCCAAACCCATATTGAGAGTTACTTTGGTGATGCGTGGAACTTCCATTACAGACTTGTAACCAAACTTGTTGATCAAATCTGCAACTACTTTTTGTTGGTAGTGTTCTTGAAAACGTGTGCTCATAATTTCTTTCCGCCCCTTATGCGCTTAATGTTGCGCCAGTGGTTTTGAGATAACGTTGCTTTTTACCGTCTACGAGTTTGATACCAACACGTGATGGTTTGCCGTTAGCGTCAACCACAGCCACATTAGAAATGTGAACGGGCATAGTCTTGTCAATCATGCCGCCAGTAACGCCTGCAGCCGGATTGGGTTTAACACTCTTTTTGTAAATATTTACGCCTTCGATCACTAATTTGTCATCGAGAACAGCCGTTACTGTTCCTTGCTTGCCCTTATCGCGGCCAGTCAATAGAACGACGGAATCACCTTTACGAATCTTTTTCATGTCAGCCTCTTAAATCACTTCGGGGGCGAGAGAAACGATCTTCATGAACTTCTCAGTACGCAATTCGCGTGTGACAGGTCCAAAGATACGTGTGCCAATGGGCTCTAACTTTGCGTTGAGCAATACCGCAGCGTTTGCATCGAACTTAATCAATGAACCGTCTGGACGGCGAACACCCTTAGCTGTTCTTACAACAACAGCGTTATAAATATCACCTTTTTTTACACGGCCACGTGGAGCAGCAGACTTAACGCTGACTTTGATCACATCACCGATACTGGCGTAACGACGCTTAGAGCCGCCCAATACCTTGATGCACAAAACTTCACTGGCGCCAGTGTTATCGGCGACCTGCAATCTACTTTCAGTTTGTATCATTTCTAATCCCCAACTTGTTGGCCAAAGGCAAACAGTCTTGGTTCCGTCTATGGGCTTTAACGAATGCTAAAACCCGGAATTAAAGAAAAACACTACTTCTCAATAAAACTAGAGAAGCCTTCTATTCTACTACGTAAAACAGGGATTTGGGAAGAAACTTCGCCAAAACCCCCTAAAAATGCCTTAAATACCCTTAGAAGCCTCAACCAAACGGGTCACAACCCAAGATTTAGTGCGTGAAATTGGCTTAGATTCAGCAATTTCAACGGTATCACCCATCTTGTAAGTGCCCGCTTCATCATGTGCGTGGTACTTTTTGGACTGGCCAACGTACTTACCAATCACAGGATGCTTGACTTGACGCTCAACCAATACGGTCACAGTCTTTTGCATTTTGTCGCTCACTACACGGCCCACGAGGGTGCGGCGCAAGGGTTTAGATAACTCTGTCATATCCCTTTATCCTTATTTCTGTGCAGTCTTTTGAGCAATAAACGTCTTCACGCGAGCGATATCGCGCTTTGTCTTGCCCAATTGACTGGTGTTAGTAAGTTGCTGAGTACCCTTTTGCATACGGAGCTTAAAGTTTGCCTTTAAGAGCTCTGTCAATTCTGCATTCAAGGCAGTCAGATCTTTGGCTGCTAATTCTTTATTTTTCATAATTTCTATTCCGATCAACCTAAGTGGCGAATTACGAAAGTGGTTTGTAATGGCAACTTCGCTGCAGCAAGCTTGAAAGCCTCGCGTGCTAATTGCTCATCTACACCATCCATCTCATAAAGCACTTTGCCTGGTTGGATTTCTGCTACGTAGTACTCTGGGTTACCTTTACCGTTACCCATACGTACTTCAGCAGGCTTTTGTGAAATTGGCTTATCTGGGAAAATACGAATCCAAATACGGCCACCACGTTTAATGTGACGGGTCATTGCGCGACGTGCTGACTCAATTTGACGAGCAGTTAAACGTCCACGGCCAACGGCCTTCAATCCAAAGTCACCAAAGGCTACAGAACTACCGCGTGTTGCCACGCCAGTGTTACGACCTTTTTGTTCCTTACGATACTTGCGACGCTTTGGTTGTAGCATGCTTACTCTCCTGACTTCTGCGTATCGGCGGCAGGTGCTTCAACCTTACGCACACGCTTTACTGCTGGCTTAGCAGCAACTAATGGCTTGTCAGCACCAGCAGCTGGTTTACGAGCAGCTGTTTTGCTTGGAGCACGACGAGTTTTCTTTTCTTCGGCAGCTGGCTCAGCAGATGGAGCGGCTACTTGAGCTTCTGCACCGCGGGCTAATGTATCGCCCTTGTATACCCAAACTTTTACACCAATGATGCCGTAAGTTGTTTCTGCCTCAGATGTTGCGTAATCAATATCTGCCTTCAATGTATGAAGTGGAACGCGACCTTCACGATACCATTCACGACGTGCAATCTCTGCTCCATTCAAACGGCCTGAAGACATGATCTTGATGCCTTGTGCGCCAAGACGCATAGCGCTTTGCATAGCACGCTTCATAGCGCGACGGAACATGATGCGCTTTTCTAGCTGCTGAGTAATAGAGTCAGCAATTAATTGTGCATCTACTTCTGGCTTACGAATTTCTTCAATATTCACATGAACTGGAACGCCCATACGCTTTTGTAATTCGCGGCGGAGAACTTCAATATCTTCACCTTTTTTGCCAATAACAACGCCTGGACGTGAGCTATAGATCGTAATGCGGGCGTTCTTAGCAGGACGCTCGATGACAACTTTGCTGACGGATGCATTTTTTAGCTTTTTCTTCAAATAGCTGCGGACATCAACGTCCTCTTTCAGCATCTTTGCAAAATCAGTATTGTTTGCATACCAACGTGATGTCCAATTCTTCGTTACCGCGAGTCGGAATCCGGTGGGGTTAATCTTTTGGCCCATATCTTTCCTTAGTTACTCAAGGTCACGCTGATGTGACATGTTTGTTTTTCGATTTGATTGCCACGACCTTTAGCGCGTGCAGTGAAGCGCTTCAAGGAGGTTGCCTTATCAACGATTACAGCTGAAACCTTGAGCTCGTCAATGTCAGCGCCTTTGTTGTGCTCAGCATTTGCAATTGCTGACTCAACGACTTTTTTCATAATGAAGGCAGCTTTTTTGGGGCTGAAGTTCAAAATGTTTAATGCGCGCGAAATTGGCAAACCACGAATTTGGTCAGCGACCAAACGTGTTTTTTGCGCAGAAATGCGGGCACCCTTGTGAATAGCTTTAACTTCCATCATCATCCCCTTACTTCTTCGTTACTTTCTTGTCAGCAGCGTGACCTTTGAAAGTACGGGTCAAGGCGAATTCGCCTAACTTATGACCCACCATGTTTTCTGATACATAAACCGGAACATGTTGGCGACCGTTATGTACAGCAATCGTCAGACCAATAAAGTCTGGGAGGATTGTTGAACGGCGTGACCAAGTTTTGATCGGCTTTTTGTCCTTGTTGGCTTGCGCAACTTCAACTTTTTTTACCAAGCTGGCGTCGCAAAATGGGCCTTTTTTAGCTGAACGTGTCATATCTATTTATCCTTATCGCTTAACGTTTTTGACGACGTTGAACGATCATCGAAGTTGTACGCTTATTGCGACGTGTGCGATAACCTTTGGTTGGAGTACCCCATGGAGATACAGGTACACGGCCTTCGCCAGTTCTACCTTCACCACCACCGTGTGGGTGATCTACTGGGTTCATTGCCACACCGCGAACGGTTGGACGAATACCACGCCAGCGATTTGCACCTGCTTTACCAATTTGACGCAAGCTGTGCTCTTCATTACCAACTTCACCAATAGTGGCGCGGCACTCGATCAACACACGGCGAACTTCGCCAGAGCGCAAACGTACTTGAGCGTAAACGCCCTCACGTGCCAACAATACTGCTGAACCACCAGCAGAACGCGCAACTTGTGCACCTTTACCTGGCAGAATTTCTACGCAGTGAATCGTGCTACCAACTGGGATGTTGCGAATGGGCAAATTGTTACCAGACTTGATTGGCGCCTCAGAGCCATTCATGATGGCTTGACCAACAGTCATGCCCTTAGCGGCCGGAATGTAGCGACGCTCACCATCTGCAAACACGATCAATGCAATATTTGCACTGCGGTTTGGATCATATTCCAAGCGTTCTACTTTTGCTGGAATACCATCTTTGTCATTGCGCTTGAAGTCAACAACACGATAGTGATGCTTATGACCGCCACCCTTATGACGAGTAGTGATGTGGCCGTTATTGTTACGACCTGCTTTTTGAAACTGTGGCTCTAACAATGGTGCAAAAGGCTTGCCTTTATGGAGGTCAGGATTGACCACCTTGACCATTGAGCGACGACCTGGTGAGGTCGGTTTTGTTTTCATCAAAGGCATGATTAATTCGCCTCCGCTTCAAAGTTAATTTCTTGACCTGGCTTCAAATTCACATAGGCCTTCTTAGTGTGATCACGGCGACCTTCAAAACGGCCATAGCGCTTAGGCTTACCTTTTTGATTCACGATTTGAACTGAGTCAACTTGCACCTTGAAGAGCAATTCAACTGCTTGTTTTACATCGGTCTTGTTCGCGTCACGCGCTACTTGGAAAACTACTTGCTCGTTTTTCTCTGCAACCATAGTGGCTTTTTCAGAGATCACTGGACCAAGCAGAACCTTCATGAGGTTGTGATCGTTTTTACGGACTTGGCTCATTTCAGCAACTCCTCAATTTTTGCGATCGCAGCTTTGCTAACCAATACTTTTTTGTATTGAACCAAAGCCAATGGATCAGCGTGCTGTGGCTCAACCACGGCAACTTTATGTAAGTTACGTGATGCCAAGTACAAATTCTCACTCACTTGATCAACGATGATCAAGACTGAATCCAAGCCCATTGCTTTAACTTTCTCAGCTAAAACTTTGGTTTTTGGAGCATCGAGATTGAATTGATCAACCACATTCAAACGACCTTCGCGAGCCAACTGAGACAAAATAGATCTCATGCCAGCGCGGTACATTTTCTTGTTTACTTTTTGGCTGAAATTCTCTTCTGGAGAATTCGGGAATATACGACCACCTCCACGCCACAGCGGAGAAGAGCTCATACCAGCACGTGCACGACCAGTACCTTTTTGACGCCAAGGTTTCTTGGTTGTGTGCTTAACTTGCTCACGGTCTTTTTGTGCACGGTTACCACTGCGTGCATTCGCTTGGTAAGCCACTACAACTTGGTGTACCAATGCTTCGTTGTATTCACGCTCGAATACTTCTGGTGAAGCTTGTACGCCTGCACCTAAAGTACCGTTGTCCTGGAGAAGCTTAAGTTCCATATTCGCTCTCCTTATTTCTTCTTCAACGGTGTTTTCACCGCTGGAGTAACAATAACTTTACCGCCTGGGGCGCCTGGAATAGCGCCTTTAACCATGATGAGATTACGTTCTGCATCAATGCGTGCGATGACTAAATTTTGTACGGTACGTGTAACGTCACCAAGGTGGCCAGTCATGCGCTTACCTGGGAAAACACGACCTGGATCTTGTGCCATACCGATAGAACCTGGTACGTTGTGTGATCTAGAGTTACCGTGTGATGCGCGACCAGAAGCGAAGTGATAACGCTTGATGGTACCTGCATAACCTTTACCGATTGTTACGCCTTGCACATCTACTTTTTGACCAGCAGTAAAAGCAGCGTCAGCAGGAATTACTTGTCCTGGAGTCATTTCTGCAATTTTTGCTGCATCCAAATGGAATTCGTTGAGTGCATTACCAGCCATAACACCTGCTTTTGCAAAGTGGCCAGCCATTGATTTGGTAACGCGGGTAGCTCTACGTGTGCCATGTGCCAACTGGATAGCATCATAGCCATCAGTTGCCTGGGTCTTGATTTGAGCGATTCTGTTATCGCTCACGTCAATTACGGTGACAGGAATTGCTTCCCCTTCGTCCGTAAAGAGACGGGTCATGCCGACCTTGCGGCCGATTAAGCCTAAGCTCATATTCATGCTCCACGCCGACTTCGATTGGTCGGCAAAATTAATTTAAGTGATTTACAAGTAAAAGTACTTCTAAATCAATAACTTACAACGTTTTTAATGCTAATAAAACCATAAAATCTGCCAAAATTTACTCAGCATAGCCTTAGATTCTATCCCGAAAACCCAGTCTTGGCAAGTGCCGAGACTGGAAACAACAAATTACTGCAACTTAATTTCGACGTCCACACCTGCTGGAAGGTCTAATTTCATCAAAGCATCTACAGTTTTCTCAGTAGGATCAACGATATCCATCAAACGAAGATGGGTACGGATCTCTAACTGATCACGAGATGTCTTGTTTACGTGTGGTGAACGCAAGATATCAAAACGCTCAATTCGAGTTGGCAAAGGTACTGGTCCTTTAACAACTGCACCAGTGCGCTTAGCTGTATCAACGATCTCAGCTGCAGACTGGTCAATCAAACGGTAATCAAACGCTTTAAGACGAATACGAATTTTTTGGTTTTGCATATTAATTCCAAAGAGCGATGTGGTGCTGCCACGTTATACATCTAAAGAGCACGGTGACATCAGCAGCACTGATGTCACCGGTTAGCAAACCGCTAAATATTGTTACTAGTAATACCTACTACTTAAGCCAAAATCTTTGCAACCACGCCGGCGCCAACAGTACGGCCACCTTCACGGATCGCAAAACGTAAACCTTCTTCCATCGCGATTGGCGCG
>NZ_JAHBAK020000064.1 GCF_018500155.2 Polynucleobacter sp. | reverse complement strand
CTTCTTTACCCCATGTAATAAATGTTGGCTTCTTTGAATCAGGTGCACTTTCTAAGACATTGATATCTAAATTCACGATATTCCAAACTTGCTGATAATGCCGATTATTTTTAGTGTATTCGGTAACCGCTGCTTCTTTAATAGCTTGATCTAGCTCAGGTGGTTTGGCAAACAATAAACGCATTTCTAAATCAAATTGCTGTACTGTAATAGGGATAAATGGATTGATGCCAGCGTATATCGCGTCCTTTAATTGCGGGCTCCAACTAATGACACCCATGGGAGCACCAATGAATGCAATGGATCTCACCTCATTGGGATATTGATGCGCAAACATAGCGGCTATCGCACCCCCCATTGAGTTACCAGCGATATTGAATGCATTCAAATTGAGTTTTTGCGTAAAACGATGAATTAACTCTACTTCCTTGATCAATTGATAACTTTCAATAGGAAAACCGGTGCTTTGCCCATAACCTGGCAGATCTGGTGCATATACCGCAAAACCATTCTTAGCAAGCTGACAGGCAAAATCGGTCCACTGCTCTTTTTGGGCAAATAAGCCATGAAGCACCAATATTGGTGACCCTTCCCCCATCTTGAAATACTGAATAGCGGATGGCCCTACTTGAATGGATTGGTTTTGGGAGGCACATATTGCCGCTGGATCTTGAGCTTTTACATTGACACAAACAAGCATCAATACAAAACCAATTAGGGCTGTGGATTTACGTAATATCTTATGCATAGTTACTCAATATAGATCAAATCGCAATGACAAATTTAGTTCAATAGTTTTACTTAATCCAGGTAGTGAACTCTTGTGCGGATACGCGTGGCGTGCGAAAGGTATTCACAATATCTTCCTTATCTGCATGCCCTAATGCCATACCGCACACTAGCATCTCATTATCCTGCGCCCCAATAAAAGGCAAAATAATTTTGGAGAAAGTATTCCAAGCTGCTTGCGGGCAGGTATCTAGATTTTTTCCTCTCGCAGCAATCATGAAATTTTGCAGAAACATACCGTAGTCCAACATAGAGCCCCTGCCCAACTCTTTATCAATCGTAAAGAAAATACCAACAGGCGCCCCAAAAAACTCAAAGTTTTTGCGATGCTGTGCATGCATCTTATCTTTGTCGCCCTTGGTAATCCCTAAAAGCCCATACAAACCCCAGCCATTTTCACGACGACGATCGATATAAGGACTGAACCATTTGGTTGGATAGTAGTCGTACCCCGCTTGATATTCTTTTTCTAACTCAGGATGCTGAGCAATACTGTCATAAGCAGCACAAACAAGGTTACATAACTGTTGTAACTTCTCGCCTTCAAGGACATAGGCTTTCCATGGCTGTGTATTGGTTCCTGAGGGGGCTCTTGCAGAGAGATCAAGCAAATTCAGAATTATTTCCCTTGAAACAGGCTCTTTGGTAAATGCCCTCACCGACATTCTTGACTCTATTGCTTGATCTACGGAATTCATACTTCCCCTCTTTTAGCTGACAATACTTTCAGATATGGTATTTTGATTCTTTGTTGATTTTTTGTTCATTATTTATATCTGTATACCATGATCAATATTAGTAGACCTAGACGATCTGTTCTCTATATGCCTGGTGCCAATACCCGCGCGCTCGAGAAAGCTAGAACGCTAGCCGCCGATTCACTCATTTTGGACTTAGAGGATGCAGTAGCCCCGGATGCCAAAGTGATGGCCAGGCAAAATATCCTGCAGGCCTTGGAGATTGGATTTGGTCATCGCGAGGCGACTGTCAGGATTAATGGCCTCAATACACCTTGGGGCATGGATGATCTGAAAGCCTTTGCCAACAGCAAAGCAGATGCAATTGTTTTACCAAAGGTGGAGTCTGCACAGCAGATTCAGACGGTAGCAAAGCTTCTCAAGGAATCTCAAGCCCGACCAGATTTAACAATTTGGGCCATGATTGAAACCCCTAAGGCTATTTTTCAGCTCACCGAGATTGCCAATTCTCACCCTTTATTAGAGGCACTGGTTTTGGGTACCTCAGATCTAGTTAAAGATTTACATGCAAGACATACTCCCAATAGAGTGGAGACACAAACTGCTCTATCGCTTTCTGTATTAGCAGCACGTGCGTTTGGACTATGTGTCTTAGATGGTGTCCACCTCTCCTTAGATGATGAGAAGGGGCTACAACAATCCTGTGTGCAAGGCCGGGATATGGGGTTTGATGGCAAAACCCTGATTCACCCTAGTCAAATTGCTGCCGCCAATGCAGTCTTTGGCCCTTCCGCAGATGAAGTTGCGGAAGCAAATGAGCGCATTACTGCTTACGAGCAAGCTATTGCGTCAGGGGCAGGCATTGCCGTGCTCAATGGCAAGCTCATTGAAGAGCTTCATATTCAAGAGGCCAAACGCATCTTGGCTTTGGCCAAAGCAATTCATTCCTTTGCTAACCCACCATCGAGCAACCAATAAGCTCGAAGTGAAATGTAGTTGGTAAGGAGCGGCAATCTCATTGCACTAGATGAGTGCTTACACCCTTAAATGGTGCAATGCTTATCTAAAATGTGCACAGTGCCATTAGGCTCCTAGAACCAAAGCCTATGATGGCTTATGCGTATCAAAATTACAAAAAGTTTGGTGCTAAATGCCCAAATTCATAATACCGAGACAATACCTGAGGCTTTATTTCCGGAAGGGGAATATCTTGCGAATCTCACGCCAGATGGCAAGATTGAAGTCATCAATACGAGGTCGATCAAGGCGCTATTTTCATTCTCTCAATTTAGAGAAAAAGTCTCACAAGGAGACTTTGTCGTTGTAGAAAATTAAGTTACCTAAGTTGCTAATGATCTAAGTCTAGACTTTGTATCAGACTTGCCAGCTTGGTCAATGCATCAAATGCATCTGTATTGCTTGCCTCAACATCTAAATTTTCCCAATTAAATTCCAAGGAAAAGTGGGCCGACTCAATAATCAACTCATAACTTGAAGAAGCTTTTTTAGTAGAGTTTGTCGCAACATCTTCCGCTATCGGCACTTTCAGAGTTTGAATGGCATCCAATAGCATTTGCGTTTCTGGGCCTGTGAGATCCCGAGTGTGAAGAACATCATCCGTTCTTTTGATCGAAATCCGTGACGCCTCATCAATCGTGACCTCATACTGATTAAGCCCGAGATCAAACCAAACTGTCAATTCAATGGCAATGGGATAAGTCTTCATTTAATCGACCTCGTCTGGATAGTTTTTATCAAAAATTTATCTTACACCGCGCCCCACCCTAAGTTTGCACCCATCTAAGTAAAAGTGCTGATAGGTTTTATCCCTTAATTGATTAGACTGAACCCCATCTGTAAACACCCTCCATAAAAGGGCTATCACAACATGATTTGGTTAGGTTTATCCATCGCTATCTTTTTGGGGGCACTGTACTTCAGCCCTCCCCAGATCTTTACTAAACACCCGCTGTCATTTTTGGCGATTGTGTCGATTCTCTTTTTGGCCATTGCTTGGAATGTTTCGCCCACTCTTCCAGGACAGGCACCCGGTAAGTTTTATGGACTAATTTTTCATTTTTATGGGGCATCTCTATTGACAGCTATGTTTGGCCCAGCCATAGCCCTCACGATATTATTTCCAGTCGCATTTTTAGGGGTTTATGTAATACAAGGTGGCTATGTTGAAGCCTCGCAACATTATTTAATGGTTTGTGTGTTGCCAACCTTCTTTGCTTACCTCACCATTCAAGCTATTCAAAAATACATTCCCAAACATTTGTTTGTTTTGATTTTAGGAAATGGCTATGTCGCAGCCTTCATGAGTGTCATTCTGTCAGGCTCTTTTTTATTGCTGGTGAGAATGCTCTTGGGAGGCGCTGTAAGTTCATTCGATTTTGAAGGCTGGCTTTTGGGCTTAATCATTATTGCCTTTATGGAAGGCTCCCTCTCTGGCATGTTGCTAGCTATCTTTTTGATTTTTAGACCCAACTGGGTTTCAACGTACAACGAAGAAGCGTATATGAGTAGATAATGGGCAATCTATTCCTAGATGAAGAGACCATGATGTTGCCATGTATCGAACTTGAAACCGAGCCCAATCCCACAGCAGCAGTCATTTGGCTTCATGGCCTTGGTGCCGATGGTAATGACTTTGTGCCAATTGTCCCTGAACTAAATTTAGAAGGC
Organism: Polynucleobacter sp.; assembly: GCF_018500155.2. Lineage (GTDB taxonomy): Bacteria > Pseudomonadota > Gammaproteobacteria > Burkholderiales > Burkholderiaceae > Polynucleobacter. The sequence goes on along the minus strand of NZ_JAHBAK020000064.1, from coordinate 7,766 downwards.
TGTCCTGGCATTCGCTTCATCTTTCCAAGTGCCCCAAGCATGCCGGTGACTGTCAATGGTGGCTATGTAATGCCTGCTTGGTACGACATCATTGGCAGAAATCTCATGGATCAGGAAGATGCGGCTGGTATTTTGAAATCCGCCAACGCCATTACCAATATTATTGAGCATGAAGCAAGTCGTGGAATTGCCTATGATCAGATCGTATTGGCTGGCTTTTCTCAGGGTTGCGCTATGGCCTTACAAATTGGCTTACGTTTTCCCCATAAGCTCGCAGGCATCATGGCGCTCTCTGGCTACTTGCCGCTAGCAAGCACTCTTGCCAGCGAGAAGCATTCTGCCAATCAAAATATACCCATCTTTATGGCGCATGGCATGTATGACGCTGTAGTGATTCCTGAGCGAGCCGAGGCTTCTTATGCTTTACTGGAAAAAATGGGTTACACAGTGTCCTGGAATGAGTATCCGATGGAGCACTCTGTTAATCGAGAAGAGATCATGGATATTTCGCGCTTCTTGCAAAGCGTGTTGAAACAAAAGGCATAAGTCATTGAACGCAATTACTGGAAATGGATTCGACGAATGAAAAAGGGCTCAAGCGAGCCCTTTTTCATTATTGGTAATCGCGCTTTATAGTTTTTTATTAAAACTATATTGGGCAAATGCTTGCTCGGCCACCCCAAACCACTGCGCCTCCATATTTCTGAATACACGGTAGTCATCAAATATTTTTTTGAACTGTGGATTCTTGGCAGATTCCTCCGCATAAGTCTCTTGGCTTGCCTTAAAACAGGCATCCATGATGGAAGTATTGAACTTACGCAACACTGCACCATTTTGCAAAAGACGTTGCAATGCAGGAGGATTGAGGGCGTCATATTTTGCACACATATCAGTATGAGCCTCAAAACAAGCAGCTTCCCAAGCAGCTTGGTATGAAGGTGGAAGCGAATCCCACTGTTTTTTATTTACTAAAAACGAAAGTCCTGCAGCGCCTTCCCAGAAGGCTGGGTAGTAATAATTCTTAGCAACTTTTGCCAAGCCTAATTTTTCATCATCGTATGGACCCACGAATTCTGCTGCATCAATCGTGCCTTTTTCCAAGGCAGAATAAATTTCGCCAGCAGGCAATTGTTGTGGCACTACGCCGAGCTTTGCCAATACCTGACCAGCAAAACCTGCGATACGGAATTTGAGCCCCTTTAAATCCTCTGGAGATTTGATTTCCTTACGGAACCAACCGCCCATCTGAGTTCCAGTCTGACCGCCAAGAAAATTAACAATGTTATAGCTTGCATATAACTCACGCATCAGCTTCATACCATTTCCATGCAGCATCCATGCTGACTGTTGTCTAGCCGTCATACCAAACGGCGCGGCAGTATCAAAGATGAATGCGCTGTTTTTACCGAGATAGTAATAACTGGCAGTATGACCGCACTCAACCGTTCCATTTTGGACGGCATCTAATACCTGCAATGCGGGCACTACTTCACCAGCGGCAAACACCTTCACATTAAATTTGCCATCCGTTGCCTTGCGCAATGCATTTGCGAAAATCTCGGGTGTGCCAAAGAGCGTATCTAACGATTTAGGAAAACTTGATACCAAGCGCCAATTGAGGGTAGGCAAGCTTTGGGCAATAGCGGGGGCGCCTAAGGTGGAAACTCCAGCAGCTACACCAGCCCCTACCGTAGCTTTCTTTAGAAATGAACGTCTTTGCATCACCATCTCCTTTTCTTTTTTTGCCTAATGATTCTATAACGAGGGCTATTTACCACCAACCGTCATGGATCCAATCAATATGGATCCCGTTTCTTTTGTACCCCGAATCAAAGAGTCGCTACCAATCAATTCAATATCTAGGAGCATTTCACGCAAGTTACCTGCAATCGTGACTTCTTCAACAGGATATTGAATTTCTCCATTCTCCACCCAATAGCCAAAAGCGCCACGTGAGTAATCGCCCGTTACATAATTCACGCCTTGCCCCATTAACTCGGTAACCAATAATCCTGTACCCATCTCTTTTAATAACGCAGGCAAACCACCCTTAGGTGTTTTTTTGCTACTAAGCGTTAAGTGATGTGAGCCACCCGCATTGCCCGTCGTCTTCATGCCTAACTTACGTGCTGAGTAGGTAGATAAGAAGTACCCTTGCAATATCCCTTTATCCACGACCATACGCGCCTGGGTCTTTACGCCCTCTTCATCAAATGGCGCACTACCCGTCATGGCTTTGAGATGAGGGTCTTCAAAAAGACTGACATGCTTGGGTAGCACTGGCTTGCCCAAACTATCCAAGAGAAAACTGGAGCGACGATACAGCGCACCTCCAGAAATGGCCTGCACTAAACCACCTACCAAACCTGCAGCTAAGGGTGCTTCAAAAATAACGGGGCAACGTCGAGTAGTTAACGATCTTGCCTTCAGGCGTGAGAGTGCACGCTGCGCAGCGTATTTACCAATAGCAGCTGGATCGGCCAAGTCCTGCGGAATGCGAGAACTCGAATACCAATCATCTCTTTGCATAGCTGATTTTTTTCCACCCTCACTTGCAATTGGCGCACAGGAAATATAGTGACGTGAAAATGGATAGCCGCCCATAAAACCATGCGAGGTCCCTATCATAAAATGCGCATGATGCGCTGATACAGAAGCGCCATCGCTATTTTGAATTTGTTTGCTCACACTAAACGCAGCGCTCTCTGCAATGCGAGCAATTTCAACTGCTTTGCTAGCATCAAGCATCCAGGGATGAAATAAATCAAGATCTCGAGGATTTTTTTCTAACAACTCAGATTCAGCGGGGCCGGCACAATCATCTTCAGCTGTGTGTTGTGCTATGTGATATGCAGCATCAACCGTTGCCTTTAATGACGCTTTTGAAAAATCACTAGTACTCGCATTGCCGCGACGATGCCCCAAATACACAGTAACGCCAACTTGTTTATCCAAGCTTTGCTCTATGGTTTCCACTTCCCCTTTGCGGACTGTGACTGATAACCCTTGACCTTCGGAAACCTCGGCAACTGCATCTGAGGCACCCCTTTTTTTGGCCTCTTGAAGCATGAAACGAATAATTTCTTGAAACTGGTCAGATGAATATGTAAACATGCCTTAATAATAGCTAGAATAGAAATATGAAGCATAACGAAGCCCAACAACGCAAATCACCAAATGAGGTCAAAATCGGCCTCATTTCAATCTCTGACAGGGCCAGCAAGGGTATTTATCAGGATGAAGGCATTCCAGCCCTGCAATCATGGCTCACAAAAGCCATCACCAATGACTGCACCTTCCACGAACGCCTTATCGCCGATGAATGGGAAGTCATTACTGAAACCATTATTGAACTGGTCGATGACTTTTACTGTGACCTGGTTCTCACCACTGGTGGCACTGGCCCCTCACGCAGGGATGTCACCCCAGAGGCAACCCTAGAAGCAGGAACACGAGAAATGCCAGGCTTTGGCGAACAAATGCGTCAAATTAGCCTGAAATTTGTTCCTACCGCCATCTTGTCTCGGCAAACTGCTGTTCTTCGCGAAATCGAAGGTCATGCAGCTTTAGTGATTAATCTACCAGGACAACCCAAAGCGATTGCGGAAACGCTCGAGGGATTAAAAGATGAAACCGGAAAGTCGATTGTCCCAGGAATTTTTGCAGCGGTCCCCTATTGCATCGACTTAATTGGCGGACCCTACATTCAAACTAACGAAGAAGTCATTAAAGCTTTTAGACCCAAGAGCGCCATTAAAAAATAGCAGTAGATTGAGCTCCAGCACAAAGTCCGCCTCAGCGGACTTTGTTATTTAGGCAAGGGCACAATGAATTTTTCGCGGTAGTACTTTAATTCTTCGATAGATTCTTCAATATCAGCCAGGGCAGTATGCGCCTGTTTCTTGGTAAAACCTTTGACTAACTCAGGGTGCCAGCGCTTACAAAGTTCTTTGAGTGTTGAAACATCCACATTACGGTAATGAAAGTAAGCCTCTAACTTAGGCATGTACTTAGCCATGAAGCGACGGTCTTGACCAATCGTATTGCCACACATAGGCGCAATGCCTGGCTTAATGTATTGTTTTAAAAAAGCAATACATTCAGCTTCTACCGATGCCTCATTCATGGTGGATGCTTTGACTTTATCTATAAGACCAGACCGCCCATGAGTGCCTTTATTCCATGCATCCATGGCATTTAAGATGGCATCGTCTTGATGCACCACCCAAACTGGAGCCGTTGCAATCGTATTGAGATGGGCATCAGTCACAATCATGGCAATCTCTAAGATACGTTCTTTTTCTGGGTCTAAGCCCGACATTTCCATATCGACCCAAATCAGGTGTTCGTTGGCTGGTGCTGCAGTGTTGTTTTGTTCGCTCATATCTATAATGATCTCATGACATTCACAATTGTTTTCCTCATCGCCTTTATTGCCAGTTTTGGTATGCGCCACTGGCTCTCTCTTCGTCAAATTCGCCATGTGGCCCAGCATCGCGCCTCAGTACCGACTGAATTTGCCTCCAAGGTCACCTTGGCTGAACATCAAAAAGCGGCTGATTACACCATTGCTAAATTACGTTTGGGTATTCTCGAAAATGGGGTTAGCGCCATTATTTTAATTGCCTTCACCCTATTAGGTGGACTTGAAATCCTCAATCTTTCTTTGCTACAACTCTTGGGTGAGGGAGTTTCCCAACAAATCGCTCTGCTCGTTTCTATTGTCTTGATTTCTGGGGTAATCGACCTTCCCTTTTCCTGGTACAAACAATTTCATCTTGAAGAGCAATTTGGATTTAATCGCATGACCAAAAAATTGTTCTTTAGCGATATGTTTAAAGGGATAGCTGTTGGGGGTGCCATTGGTATTCCTTTGTTGTGGGTCATTCTGACGCTCATGCTAAAAGCAGGCGATCTTTGGTGGCTCTGGGCTTGGGCCGTCCTCTCTATTTTTAGCTTATTGATGCAGTGGATTTTTCCAACATTTATTGCACCCTTATTTAATAAATTTGAGACACTTGAGGATGGTCCCTTAAAAACTCAAATTGAAGCACTCCTGGCTCGCTGTGATTTTGCAAGTCAGGGTCTATTTGTCATGGATGGCAGCAAACGTAGTGCGCATGGTAATGCGTTCTTTGCTGGCATGGGTAAAGCAAAGCGGATCGTTTTCTTCGATACCTTAATAGAAAAACTAAGTCCAGGTGAAGTTGAGGCGGTACTCGCACACGAACTTGGTCACTTCAAATGCAAACACATTCGCAAGCGCCTAATAGTTTCCTTTGCTCTAAGCTTTCTGATGTTTGCGCTTATAGGTTGGATTAGTACGCAAGCATGGTTCTACACTGATTTAGGTGTTATGCCTAATCTCAATGGCTATAACGGCGGCCTTGCTCTTGCGCTATTTATGTTAGTTTCTCCGGTCTTTAGCTTCTTCTTCACTCCATTGGGCAGTCTTGCTTCTCGTAAACATGAGTATGAAGCGGATAATTTCGCTGCAGAAAAGTCGTCAGCACAAGATTTGATATCTGCGCTAGTAAAGCTCTATCAAGACAATGCTTCTACATTAACGCCTGATCCGATCTATACCGCATTCTATAGCTCACACCCACCAGCGCCACTGCGCATTGCTAATCTTCAGCGTTCTCATACTTCTCATTAACTAATGGAATCCTTTCGCGCCTTACTCACTGCGTCATATGGAAGGCACTATTTAGCGCAGCGTCTTGTGGTGGATGCGTTTGGCAATGAATCGCCCACAGGACCATTGATCCAGGTGAGCACCCCTGCTAAACAACATATCGGCGCTGTGGGTGATCGTATGTTGCTAGAGATGACCTCTGCAGATCAAGCACGCATCATTGAAATTGAACCGCGTCAGAATATTCTTTACCGCTCAGATGCATTCAAAAGCAAAATCATCGCCTCGAATGTGGACCAAATCTTAGTAGTCTTGGCAACACAACCTGCTTTTTCCCCAGACTTATTGGGCAGAGCAGTCGTCGCTGCTGAAGCAAATCAAATTGAGCTACGTATTTTGCTCAATAAATGCGATCTGCAAGACAACCTAGTACATGCTCGCAAAATAGTCGAGCCCTATGCTCGCATGGGATACCCAGTGAACGAGGTATCTGCAAAATTTGATAGCGCCTCGTTAGAGCAATTACGTCCTGTGTTAGCGGGAAAGGTTTCTGTATTTGTGGGTCAATCAGGGATGGGTAAATCGAGCCTATTAAATGCTTGGGTGCCCAATGCAGCTGCACTTACCCAAGAATATTCAGTTCGCCTAGATACTGGAAAGCACACCACTACTGCTTGTCGTTATTTTGAGCTGCCTACCTCTTGGGGTAGAGGTGATAACGGCAAACTCGGCGCCCTCATTGATTCACCAGGATTCCAAGAATTTGGCTTAGCCCATATGTCTGTGAGCGAATTGCAACATGCTTTTCGCGAATTCAAACCTTTACTTGGTCAATGTCGCTTTCATAATTGCACACATCAGTCAGAACCTGATTGTGCAGTACGTTTAGCAGTCGATAAAAATGAAATAGCGCCAGAAAGATTGGCGCTATTTAAACAATTGATTTCAGATTCAAAAATTGCGGATACGCAAATACAAGGTATTAGCCAAGCCAAAGAGCGATGGTCAGCATTAACAACAAAATCATCCAAGCGATAACTAAACGCCATACCAAGCCCACAGCAGAGCGCATCGAACGCTCGGTGGGTTCAAGACCCACTTCATAAACTAACGGCTCTCCTGCTTCAGCCATTCTTAAGGCTTCATCACTATCGGGCTCACTCAAGGGCTCACCTAAGCGCACACCAAGAGCACCGCCACCAGCAGCCAAAATCACTGCTGATAAAGGATCAGCCCATTTTTGAGTGAGATATCGCCAGGCATACACAGCGCCTTCAAAATTACCAACGATGGCAAAGCCGATTGCAGTAATGCGAGATGGAATCCAATCTAAGACATAGAAGAAGTGGCGCGCTGCTTCGCTCAAATTGAAATCGCCTCGCTCAGACCAACGTTGAGCAGCAATATCAGCTAAACGATATAAGACTACGCCAGCAGGACCCATTGGCATCATGAACCAAAACAACACGCCAAATACATGGCGATGTGAACCAATAATCGCGCGCTCAAGCGCTAATGAAATCACTTCTGTTTCAGTAAGGTTATTAGTATCTAATTCAGGCCCATACCATTGACCAAGCGCCGCACGTGCAGCAGGTAAATCATGCGCTTCAATAGCTTCATGCACCAAGGTAAATGAGTGACTAAATTGCCGAAATCCAAAAAACAGATACGCAATCACAATATTCCACAAGAATCCCAGAATAGGATAGGTCACCATACAGGTGACATACACCATGAACACTAAAAATGTGGGTAGAACAAAAGCCACCAAGCACGCCATACGCGCACCAACTGGACTAGCACCGTCATCAGATTTGCCGCCAAACTCGGCAGCTACCCAGTCCAGCCAACGAGCGCATAGACGCGCAATCCAATGACTGGAAGTGACTGGGCGATATTGCTCAGCAATGAGGGCGAAGAGAATAGAAAAGAAAGTCATACTTTTAATAGATGATAAAGGTTACGCAACATTCCCGCTGTAGCACCCCAAATAAACCGGTCCTCATAAGGCATTGAATAAAAACGGCGGCCACCCTGCTCACTTTGCCACAATCTGACCTGATGATTGGCAGGATCGAGCAAAAAATGTAAGGGGACCTCAAACTGTCTCTTATACACATCT
>NZ_JAHBAK020000046.1 GCF_018500155.2 Polynucleobacter sp. | reverse complement strand
GGGCTGGGGTTAATGAGTTTTTTAGCTTGCGCATTGAGGGCGGCAATCATCCCGGGATTACTGTGACCTAAGCAGTTGACAGCCCAACCCTGGAGAAAATCTAAATACCGCTTGCCGTTGTTATCCGTAAGCCATGAGCCATTACCCTCTACCATCACGATATCTGGACGTTGAGTAATGAACATTACTGAGTGGGTATCAATCGGTGCTGGTGTAGTCATGCTCGTGGGTTTATCAATAATTAAATGGTTCTTTAGGTTTCTATTATCTAACTTTATGTAGCTTAGTTAGTGGCTAAATCGGCTGCGCTGGTGAAGGAGTCAGCAAAGAACTCTTCCTCGGGAAGGTGGCATTGCGCAGAGAAGTCATTTCTGGCGGCATTGACCATGACCGGGGCGCCGCAAGCATAGACTTGAAAATCCTTAAGGTTGGGATGGTCATCGATCACTGCTTGATGAACAAAGCCAGTGCGCCCATGCCAAGCATCCTCTGGCAGACCGTCTGAAATGACGGGGATGTATTTGAAATTGGGAATGTCTTTCTCCCAGGTTTTGCAAAGATCATTGAGGTAGAGATCAATTGGACGACGTCCACCCCAGTAGAGCTCGATTGGTCGATGAATCTTTTTTGATTGCATTTGCTCAATGATGGATTTGATTGGTGCAAAGCCCGTACCAGCAGCCAAGAAAATAATGGGTTTTTTAGAATCTTCACGTAAGAAGAAGCTGCCCAAAGGGCCCTCAAAGCGTAAGATATCTTTTTCTTTTAATGCAGGGGTGATTGCTCCAAATACAAAATCGGTAAATAAGCCCCCAGGAAGATGGCGAATATGAAGCTCTAAAGGACCCTCTTGATCGGGGGCATTTGCTATCGAGTAAGCGCGACGTTGCCCATCTTTTAATAAGAACTCAAGATACTGACCAGCTAAAAATTGAAACCGCTCTGCCGCAGGGAGTTGCAGCTTAAGGATGGCAACATCTGTGCTGGGTTTATTGATGCTATTGACGCGGCAAGGAACCTTGCGAATGGCAATATCGCCCGCGCCTTGTACTTCGCGAGCCTCAATGACAAGGTCGCTTTGAGGGTGGGCACAACAAAATAGAATCGCGCCTGCAGTTTCATCGGCTTTATTAAGCGCATTCTCACTATGCTGGCCATGTTGAACCTGACCCTCAACCACTTTACCTTTGCAGGAGCCACAGGCACCGTTTTTACAACCATAAGGTAGGTTGATGCCTTGGCGAAGAGCGGCCTCCAGGATGGTTTCATCTGGATTGGTAGTAAATTGTTTGCCACTCGATTTGAGCGTGATCTGATAAGACACTCTCATTCCTTTCAATAAATCGTTACGATGTTACTTATGCAATCTTTTGGTAAACCTTCAATCCTGATTATTGGCTGCGGTGATATTGGCCTACGAGTAGCTCGACAGCTTTCTAGAAGTTACCGAGTGTTTGCCCTTACATCTTCGCAAAATCGTTTTCAGGAGTTAAGGGAGGTCGGCGCGACTCCAATTTTGGGCAATCTGGATCATCCAGAATCGTTATGGCGCCTTGGGAATTTGGCGCAAACCGTGATCCATTTAGCTCCACCGCAAAATCAGGGAAATCGTGATTGCCGAACCCGCAACCTATTGAGAATTTTAGCCCAAGGCCCCACTATCGTCAGGCGGCTGATCTACATCAGCACAACCGGTGTGTATGGTGATCATCGTGGCGCTAAAGTCAGTGAAATCACCCCAGTAAACCCGCAGAGCGAACGAGCGCAAAGAAGGGTGGATGCCGAACGTGTACTCCGTTTGTGGGGGCCAGCCCATGGTGTGGCCGTGAGTATCTTGCGCGTACCTGGTATTTATGCCGCCAATCGCATGCCGATCGAGCGCTTGCAATCAAAAACTCCTGCGCTCCTTGCGCAAGAAGATGCGTATTCAAATCATATTCATAGCGATGATTTAGCGCGCTTAGTTTGCGCCGCGGTCTATCGTGGTAAGCCACAGCGAATCATTAACGCGTGCGATGGTAATGAAACGAAGATGGGAGACTATTTTGATGAAGTTGCTGATGCATATGGTCTAGAAAGACCTTTGCGCATGCCTGCTGATGAATTGCAAAAACTAGTGAGTCCTATGCTCTGGTCATTTATGCGGGAATCGAGAAGAGTGACGAACACGCGCTTACAAGAGTTAAAGACACCGCTTCGCTATCCTAGCGTAGCAGATTTTTTAAACACTATTTCCAAGAATCTTTCAGACCCACTGTGCGATTAAAGACTGGCTTACCTGGTTTTGAATCGACTCTATCCGCAACGAAATAACCATGACGTTCAAACTGAAAGTGATCTTCCGCCTTGGCGTCTTTCATGCAAGGTTCTAAATAAGCGGTAATTGTTTCCTTAGAGTTTGGATTGATGGTATCTAAGAAATTTTTATCGCCACTATCCGGATGCGGGTCTGTAAAAAGATGGTCATAGAGGCGCACCTCTGTCGCAATAGCTTCTGCAGCGCTGATCCAGTGAATATTGCCTTTCACTTTGTAGTTATTTGAGCCCGGTGTGCCGCTCTTGCTGTCAGGAAAATGAGTGACATTGACTTGGGTGACATTGCCTTGAGCGTCTGTTTCATAGCCAGTACACTCCACTACGAAGCCATGGCGTAAACGGACTCGGCTTCCTGGCTGATCACCAATAGGTGGGTAAAGCCTAAAGAACCCTTTAATGGGCTCCTTCATAAAATCATCTGCCTCAATCCACAACTCACGCGTGAAATGAAATTCACGATTGCCCCATTCAGGATGATGCGGATGACGGGGTGCTGAGCAGGGTTCTTCAGCATTAGCGTCAAAATTTTCCACGACCAGTTTGAGTGGTTTTAAAACCGCTGTGGCACGCGGTGCACGAGCTTCAAGATCATCCCGTAAGGCTTGATCAAGAGTGCTCATATCAATCCAGCTATCTGCTTTAGAAACACCAATACGCTCGCAGAACAAACGAATGCTCTCAGGGGTGTAGCCACGACGGCGTATACCAACAATCGTCGGCATACGAGGATCATCCCAGCCATCAACATGTTTCTCTTCAACTAGTTGTAGCAACTTACGTTTACTGGTGATGGTGTAAGTTAGATTGAGGCGCGCAAACTCGTATTGATGTGGAACAGGGTCCTTAAAGACACCCAACTCTTTGAGTGAGTTCACGATCCAGTCATACAGTGGGCGATTATTTTCAAACTCTAATGTGCAAATCGAGTGAGAAACATTCTCTAAGGCATCAGAGATGCAATGGGTAAAGTCATAGAGAGGGTAAATGCACCATTTGCTCCCAGTGCGATGATGATCCGTGTGGCGTATACGATAGACCACTGGATCGCGCATCACGATATTGGGATGCGCCATGTCAATTTTGAGACGCAAAACGTGCTCACCATCTTGGTACTTGCCATCACGCATCCCACGAAAGAGGGTGAGATTTTCTTCGGGGCTGCGATCTCGATAAGGACTATTTTTACCTGGCTGACCAAAGTTGCCGCGATGTGTATGAATATCGTCAGCGCTTTGACTATCCACATACGCTTTACCATTTTGAATCAGAATTTCTGCGAATTCATAAAGGCGGTCAAAGTAATCGCTTGCATGATAAAGATGTGAGCCCCAATCAAACCCGAGCCATTTGACAGCCTCCAAAATACTGTCCGCGTACTCTACATCCTCCTTCACTGGATTGGTGTCGTCCAGACGCATATTGCAACGCGCGCCACCAGATAATTTGTTGTAGTCCGCTGCTAAACCAAAGTTCAGACAAATACTTTTGGCGTGACCAATGTGTAGATAGCCGTTTGGCTCTGGAGGAAAGCGCGTGATGATGGAGGGAATGGGTTCACCAGCCAAATTCGTGCGCTGGGAAAAAGCACCGCTGGCTAAATCATGATCAATGATCTGGCGCAAAAAGTTGGATGGTTCAGCGACTGTGGTAGCTGCTGCCTTAGAGGGTTTGCTATCTTGGGACATAGCAACATTGTAGAGAAAACCCCGGACCCATAAAGAAAAAGCCCGCAAACTGCTGCGGGCTCGTTTTGGCAAGTGCTGATCTATCAGTCCTCGACGAATGCTTCCTCGCGGGTCTTTTTCACTGCTGGCAATGCCACAATGACCACTAGAAGTGCGGCAGCAATCAATAGAGATAAAGAAAGTGGGCGAGTCACAAAGGTTGAGAAATCGCCACGGGATAGCAGAAGCGCGCGACGGAAATTCTCTTCCATCATTGGTCCGAGTACAAAACCTAAGAGCAATGGAGGGGGTTCGCAGCCGAGCTTAAAGAAGAGGTAGCCAATTAAGCCAAAACCTGCTGTCACATAAACGTCAAATACAGTGTTGTTGACGGTGTATACGCCGATACAGCAGAACACCAAAATCGCTGGATAGAGGAAGCGATAAGGAATCTTCAAGAGCTTTACCCAAATCCCAATGAGAGGCAAGTTCAAGAGAATCAACATGACATTACCAATCCACATAGACGCAATCAGACCCCAGAACAACGCTGGGTTACTGGTCATGACCTGTGGGCCTGGCTGAATGTTGTGAATGGTCATGGCGCCAACCATCAAAGCCATCACGGCGTTGGGAGGGATACCAAGGGTAAGCAATGGAATGAATGAGGTCTGAGCAGCAGCATTGTTAGCAGCCTCTGGACCCGCAACACCTTCAATTGCACCTTTACCAAATTCTGCGGTGTGTTTTGATGATTTTTTCTCTACGGAGTAAGCGCCAAAGGCTGCTAGTGCAGCACCACCGCCTGGCAGGATACCTAATACAGAGCCAATCGTTGTGCCACGCAAAATAGAAGGAATCATGCGTTTGAGATCGCTTTTGCTCGGAACCATACTGGTGAGCTTATTCAGAAAGCCCTCGTCGTCACCTTGTTTCTCAAGGTTGCTCATGATCTCGGCAAAACCAAATACACCCATAGCAACTGACACGAAGCCGATGCCATCGCTGAGTTCTGGAACGTCAAATGCATAACGTGAAACGCCGGAGTTCACGTCCGTACCGATTAAGCCCATCAAGAGACCTAAAACAATCATGCCGATCGCTTTGATGAGCGAACCAGATGCCAAAACAACGGCTCCAATGAGGCCTAGCACCATCAGTGAGAAATACTCAGCAGGGCCGAACTTAAATGCCAATTGCGATAGTGGTGCCGCAAAAGCTGCCAATACCAAAGTCGCAACGCAACCTGCAAAGAATGAGCCCATACCGGCTGTAAAGAGTGCAACACCTGCACGTCCATTGCGTGCCATCTGATAGCCATCAATCGCGGTGACGACAGATGACGTTTCCCCGGGGATGTTGAGCAAAATCGCTGTAGTGGAGCCACCATACTGGGAGCCGTAATAAATACCTGCCAACATAATTAAAGCTGCAATTGGAGGGAGTGCATAAGTTGCTGGCAACAGCATTGCGATCGTAGCAATTGGACCCAAGCCAGGCAATACGCCAATTAAGGTTCCCAAGATACAGCCGATGAGGCAATACATGAGATTTTGAAGAGTGAACGCAGTATCAAAACCGAGTGCTAGGTTAGTAAATAAATCCATGTTAATTGTCTCGTCAAATTATTGTTGTAGGAACACGGGTAGGAGTGGGAATTGGAGTTTTAGTCCCACAACAAACACGGAATACGTAAAGGTAACGAGGAATGCCGCATTGATAGCGGTACCCTTCCAAGTAAACTCTTTGCTAGCACTCGCAGCTACGAACACTAAAACAACCACAGCAATTAAAAACCCCAATCTTGGAAGCAATAGGCCGTATAGGACAACGGCACCAGTAATTTGCGCCATGATCTTCCAGTTAAATTTGGGTATGGCTTCAATAGTTGCTTTCGCACTCAAGGCCTTGACGGCAACTAAAAGCCCCAGCAGGAACATGAGAATGCCTAAATAGAAAGGGAAATATCCAGGACCCATCTTAGCGGCGGTACCCATGGAGTAATTGGTGGCCACGACGCTGAAGAACAGGCCAATGACCATATACATGACCCCTGCCCCAAAATCCCGTTGATTGCGAATCTTCAAGTTGCTCTCCTTGTTTGTCGGCTTGGATGCCGATTTTTAGTGATGTTGTGCGATTGTAAGGCAGGTTGGTGTCTTCTGGTTCGGCGTTTGCCCTAGGCTAGTGCCGATGCGATAATTACCTCCATGAAAGTCTCCCAAATTCGCCAGGCTTACCTGGATTTCTTTGCCCAAAATGGCCATCAAATCGTCCCTTCTAGCCCTGTAGTGCCCGGGGATGACCCCACATTGCTCTTTACGAACGCAGGTATGAATCAGTTCAAAGACGTATTTTTGGGCTTTGATAAGCGCCCCTATAACCGCGCGACCACGGCCCAAAAGTGTATTCGTGCGGGGGGTAAGCATAATGACCTGGATAACGTGGGGTATACCGCTAGGCATCACACCTTTTTTGAAATGCTTGGAAATTTCTCTTTTGGGGACTATTTCAAGAAGGAAGCTATTCAATTTGCGTGGAATTTACTAACGCAAGTATTTAAGTTGCCAAAAGAAAAGCTCCTGGTCACGGTGTATGCCGAAGACGATGAGGCTTATGCCATTTGGCGAGATCAAATTGGAATCCCTGAAGACCGCATTATTCGCATCGGCGATAACAAAGGTTCGCGATATGCATCTGATAATTTTTGGATGATGGGTGACACCGGCCCTTGTGGGCCTTGTACTGAAATTTTTTATGATCACGGTGATCATATTCCTGGTGGTCCACCCGGAAGTCCTGAAGAAGACGGCGATCGTTATATTGAAATTTGGAACAACGTCTTCATGCAATTTAATCGGGATGAGGCTGGTGTGATGCACCCGTTACCTAAGCCCAGCGTGGATACAGGCATGGGTCTAGAGCGGATTGCTGCGGTACTACAGCATGTTCACTCAAACTATGAAATTGACCTCTTTGTGAATTTGCTCAAAGCCGCGAAAGAAGCGGTGGATGCGGCTGGCGGGCAGAACTGTGATGCTAATAGCCCGTCTCTTAAAGTCATTGCCGACCATATAAGGGCATGCAGCTTCATTGTTGTTGATGGTGTCATTCCAGGTAATGCTGGGCGCGGTTATGTATTGCGCCGGATTGCTCGTCGCGCAATACGACATGGTTATAAATTAGGTGCTCGCAAACCATTCTTTTATCAATTAGTGCCTGCGCTCGTCAAAGAAATGGGGGATGCTTATCCCGAGTTGCGTGCTGCGCAAGATAAAGTCGGCGAGGTATTAAAGCAAGAGGAAGAGCGTTTCTTCCAAACGATTGCCAATGGTATGGAAATCTTGGATGGCGCATTAGCTGGTGGCGCAAAAGTGGTTGATGGTGAAACTGCTTTTCGATTGCACGATACTTTTGGATTCCCACTGGATTTAACAGCCGACGTGTGTCGCGAGCGTGGCGTGACAGTGGACGCGGATGGTTTTGAAGTTGCAATGCAAAAGCAGCGTGATCAGGCCAGGGCTGCTGGTAAGTTCAAGGTATCCCAAGGCCTAGAATATAAAGGTCAACCAACGCAATTTCATGGCTATGACACCCTAAAACATGAGGGTGCCAAGGTGACTGCACTCTATGTGGATGGTTCAGAGGTCGCAGTTGTAAAGGCTGGCGATGCTGCTGTCGTGGTGTTGGATAACACTCCTTTTTATGCTGAATCGGGCGGTCAGGTTGGCGATAAAGGCGAATTGCGTAATGAAGCCGTACGTTTTTCAGTGGACGATACCTTCAAAATCCAAGCTGATGTTTTCGGCCATCAAGGTGAGTTACTTGAGGGAGAGCTCAAAGTAGGTGATAGATTAAATGCCTTGGTGGATGTTCAGCAAAGAACCGACACCATGCGCAACCACAGTGCAACGCATATTTTGCACAAAGCTTTGCGAGAAGTATTGGGCGATCATGTTCAGCAAAGGGGATCTTTGGTGGATGCTACCAAGACCCGTTTTGACTTTACTCATAACGCAGCAATCACAGGAGAGCAGATTCGTCGTATCGAAGATATTGTGAACGCCGAGGTGTTGGCTAATACCGCCACTTCTGGCAAGGTCATGTCTTTGGAGGATGCGCAAAAGACAGGTGCCATGATGCTCTTTGGCGAGAAATATGGTGAAGAAGTGCGTGTGCTCGAGATTGGAAGCTCTAAAGAATTATGTGGGGGTACCCACGTACCTCGTACAGGTGATATTGGTAGTTTTAAAATTGTTTCTGAGGGAGGGGTTGCAGCCGGCATACGTCGTGTTGAGGCGGTAACAGGCAAGAATGCATTGCAGTTCCTGCAAACTCTGGAGGACAGAATCAATGACGCAGCCACCATTCTCAAAACCCATCCTGGCGATTTGGTAAACCGCGTAGCGCAATTACAAGAGAGTTTGCGTCAGGCAGAGCGTGAGCTTGAAAAAGTCAATTCCAAATTAGCGGCAAGCCAGGGCGATGAGTTGGCTGGTCAAGCAATAGATGTCAATGGCATAAAAGTGCTCGCAGCTAAATTGGATGCAGCTGATGCGACCGTTCTGCGAGAGACTATGGATGCACTCAAAGCGAAACTCAAAACTGCCGCCATCGTTTTGGCTTCTGTTCAGGGCGATAAAGTGAGTTTGATTGCTGGCGTGACTGCCGACTCGATTGGTAAGGTCAAAGCGGGCGATCTCGTGAACTTTGTAGCGCAGCAGGTTGGCGGAAAAGGTGGCGGCAAGCCTGAGATGGCAATGGCTGGTGGTAATGACCCTAGCAAGCTAGGGGCTGCATTAGCTGGCGTCAAAGATTGGGTAGCCGCTAAATGAGCGAAGTTGCCAATATTGCGTTCCAGGCCGAAGTAGATGCCATTGGCATGAATTGTCCGCTACCGATTTTGCGTACCAAAAAAGCGCTCGCAACTATGCAATCTGGAGAGGTGTTGAAAGTCAAGGCCACGGATTCAGGGGCAGCAAAAGATTTTCCAGCGTTTGCAAAACAGACGGGTAATGAGTTAATTGCCAGTGGCACCGAAGGTGATGTCTTGATCTTTTTCTTAAAACGTAGATAAAGCTGCTTTACGAGAAGAGCGCGCTAATCTCGCGAACAATAAAAAAGGCAGGTAACCCTGCCTTTTTTATTGACCACACTCATCTCAAGTGAGTGATCTACTCTTGAGATAAGCAGCAAAGTCGCCTGAAACTTCTGGGTGACGTAAGGCGAACTCCACGGATGCTTTGAGATAGCCCAGCTTGCTACCGCAGTCATAGCGCACACCATCATATTCATAGGCAAATACTGGCTCTTCCTTTAGAAGTGAGGCAATTGCATCAGTTAATTGAATTTCACCACCTGCACCAGGTTTGAGATTGCGAATATGCGAAAAGATATCTGAAGAAAGTACATAGCGACCCACTACGGCTAAATTAGAAGGCGCATCTTTTGGCTGCGGTTTTTCCACAATACCATTGAGTCGATAGATGCCTTTAGCTGCTTCGGTGCCAGAAACGATGCCATAAGAACTGCTTTTTGCGGGATCAATTTTTTCAACCGCAATCACTGAGCCATTGTGTTTATTAAAGACATCCAACATTTGCTTCAATACAGGAGGCTGTCCATCTAACAAGTCATCCGCAAGAATGATGGCAAATGGTTCATCGCGAACCAACTTCTCTGCGCACAAAACAGCATGTCCAAGACCCAATGCCTCTGGTTGTCTTACATAGACGCAGTCAACATGACTAGGTTTTACGCTACGTACGATATCGAGCAATGCCTGTTTATTCTTTGCCTCAAGTTCGGCTTCTAGCTCATAGGCTTTATCAAAGTGATCTTCAATAGCGCGCTTACTTCGACCAGTGACGAAAATCATTTCGGTAATGCCGGCAGCGATTGCTTCTTCAACGGCGTACTGGATTAATGGCTTATCCACTACATTGAGCATTTCTTTTGGGCTCGCTTTGGTGGCTGGGAGGAAGCGTGTGCCCAAGCCAGCAACAGGAAAGACGGCTTTAGTAACAGTTTTAGTGGTTAATGGCATGCAATATCCGTTCTTTATTGAAGTCTTTCTAATTGTGCAACAAGCTTTTCGTGATTCTGTTCAAAGCCAGCAAGTCGTTGTTTTTCTTGGGCTACTACTTCAGCGGGGGCTCGTGCAACAAAGCTCTCATTGCTTAATTTGCCCTTCGCTTTTGTGATTTCATTAGCCAAACGATCAATTTCCTTGCTCAAGCGAGTGCGTTCAGCGGCGACATCAACCTCGATTTTGAGTAGAAGCTTGATATCACCCACTAGGGCAATCGGCGCCCCAGGAGCATCCTTCTCGAGGGCAGATTCATCGTGATAAATCTTGACTTCAGAGAGTTTTGCCAAGGCAAGTAGATAAGGAGTTGCCTTTTGTAGGAATGCCTCAGGCCCATAAACCCACAGCGGCACTTTTTGACCAGGTGGAACTTGCATTTCACCGCGCAGATTTCTGCAGGCATCAATAATCGCTTTGACCCCAGCAACCCAAGCTTCACTCTCTTCATCAATTTTTTCGGGCTGAGAAACTGGGTAGGGTTGCAGAGCAATCGTCTGCTTAGCTTGTTTTGCTAATTCTTTGCCAGATTTTGGGCCAACGGTTTGCCAGAGCGTTTCGGTGATAAACGGAATTAAGGGGTGCGCAAGGCGCAAGATAGTCTCGAGTACGCGTAGAAGCGTGCGGCGAGTTGCTCGTTGCTGAGCAGGAGTACCTGTTTGTAATTGTACTTTGGCAAGCTCAAGATACCAATCGCAATACTCATCCCAAACAAATTGATAAATGCTGCTAGCGATATTGTCAAAGCGATAGTTCTGGAAACCTTTTGCTACTTCCGCTTCAGTGCGTTGCAACTGAGAAACAATCCAACGGTCTGCGGGAGAAAAATCAAGATAGCCTTCGGGACCGCATTGATTGTCGCAGGGCGCTAGACCATTGTCTTCATCACCACCTGGACAGTTCATGAGAACGAAACGGGTTGCATTCCAAAGCTTATTGCAAAAATTACGATAGCCTTCGCAGCGCTTTTGATCAAAATTAATATTGCGACCAAGTGAAGCAAGTGAGGCAAAAGTAAAACGCAATGCATCTGTTCCAAATGCCGGGATGCCATCAGGAAATTCTTTTTTGGTTTTCTTGTTAATGCTTTCCGCTTGCTTAGGATTCATCAAGCCGGTGGTGCGCTTATTCACTAATTCTTCTAGCTTGATGCCGTCAATGAGATCGATGGGGTCCAAAGTATTCCCTTTGGATTTGCTCATCTTTTGACCTTCGGCATCACGCACTAAACCGTGAACATAGACTGTATGGAAAGGGACTTTGCCAGTGAAATGACATGTCATCATGACCATACGCGCCACCCAGAAGAAGATGATGTCAAAGCCGGTAACCAATACAGACGATGGCAAAAAGTGATCTAGAGCAGGGGTCTTATCCGGCCATCCCAAGGAGCTAAATGGGACGAGAGCAGAGCTAAACCAGGTATCGAGTACATCTGGATCGCGATGGAGTTGGCCGGTATAACCAGCTGCCGCAGCTTTTGCTTTGGCCTCTTCCTCGGAGCGCGCCACAAAAATCTGACCATCATCGCCATACCAAGCGGGAATTTGATGACCCCACCAAAGCTGACGTGAAATACACCAATCTTGAATGTTTTCGAGCCATTGGGTGTAGGTATTGATCCAGTTTTCTGGAACGAGTTTGATATCACCTTTGGTAACCGCATCTAATGCAGCGCCGGCAATTGATGATCCAGGTTGATATTGATTGTCAGGACTCGGTTTGGACATTGCCACAAACCACTGATCGGTCAACATAGGTTCAATAATCGTTTGAGTGCGATCGCCACGGGGAACCATTAATTTGTGTGGCTGTACTTTTTCTAAGAGACCAGCAGCATCCAAGTCGGCAACAATTTGCTTGCGTGCTGCAAAGCGCTCCATGCCCTGATAAGCCGCTGGGGCGTTCTCATTGATCTTGGCATCTAAAGTCAGCACATTGATTAAAGGCAATTGATGGCGTTGACCGACTGCATAGTCATTAAAGTCATGAGCAGGAGTGACCTTCACTACGCCAGTACCAAAATTTAAATCTACATAGTCGTCAGCGATGATGGGAATTTCGCGATTACACAAGGGCAGATGTACGGATTTGCCGATTAAATGCTGATAGCGATCATCGCTTGGGTTAACCATCACGGCTACGTCGCCAAGCAAGGTCTCTGGGCGCGTAGTCGCCACTGTAAGGTGGCCCGAGCCATCGGCTAATGGATAGCGTATATGCCACATTGAGCCATCTTCTTCTTCGCTCACTACTTCTAAATCAGAAACAGCAGTTCCTAAAACGGGATCCCAATTGACTAAGCGTTTGCCGCGATAAATTAAGCCTTGTTCATGTAGACGAACAAACACTTCGACAACGGCTTTGGACATTTTGCTGTCCATCGTGAAATATTCTTTGCTCCAATCAATGGATGCGCCAAGACGACGAATTTGCCCCGTAATGGTGTTGCCGGAAGTTTCTTTCCACTCCCAAACTTTTTCAAGAAACTTTTCCCGGCCCAGATCATGACGCGAAACTTTTTGCGCATCCAGTTGGCGCTCAACGACGATTTGTGTAGCAATACCTGCGTGATCCGTTCCTGGTACCCACAAAGTATTTTTGCCAGACATGCGTGCATGACGAATCAAGCCATCCATGATGGTTTGATTAAAAGCGTGACCCATATGTAGGGTGCCAGTCACATTAGGGGGCGGTAGCTGAATTGAAAAGTCTGCCTTGCCATCATCCATGCTGGCCTCAGCAATTCCTCTGCGCTCCCACTCTGGACCCCAGTAGGCCTCTATGGGTGCTGGTTCATAGGATTTTGCTAGTTCATCGACTGAACTCGCTGTGGGTGAATGAGGGGTATTTGAGGCATTTGGCATAAGAGGCAAATTATAATTGGGCTGATGTACTCAGACTTGCTCGCGAACCTTAATCCTGAACAGCGCGAGGCAGTGACCTTACCGCCTGTGAATGCTCAGGGCCAAGCCCAATCCGCCTTGATTTTGGCCGGAGCGGGAAGTGGCAAGACCCGTGTTTTAACAACCCGTATAGCCTGGCTGATTCAGACGGGTCAGGTTTCGCCGATTGGCGTCCTGGCGGTAACTTTTACCAATAAAGCGGCAAAAGAGATGATGGTGCGTCTGAGCGCCATGTTGCCGATTAATACTCGGGGTATGTGGATTGGCACTTTCCATGGACTTTGCAATCGTTTATTGCGTGCCCATCACAAGGAAGCCGGCTTGCCTTCCACTTTTCAAATTTTAGATACGCAAGATCAGCTATCAGCCATCAAGCGTCTTCTGAAAAGTCTGAAAGTGGATGATGAAAAATATCCCCCCAAGCAATTGCAATACTTTATTGCGCATGCCAAGGAGCGTGGTCAGCGTGCTAAAGACTTATCAGCAGGTGATGACTTTCAGGCGAAGATGGCGCAGTTATATGCTGCCTACGATGAGCAATGTCAGCGCGAAGGGGTCGTTGATTTTGCCGAACTTTTGTTGCGTAGTTACGAATTACTCAGGCATAGCGAACCCATTCGAACGCATTATCAAGAGCGCTTTCGGCATATTTTGATTGATGAGTTTCAAGATACTAATGCGTTGCAATACGCTTGGCTTAAGCTTCTCTCTGGCCATGATGCCAGTCGCGTCAATGTTAGCGGTATGGGTAGTAGCTCAGTATTTGCTGTAGGAGATGATGACCAAAGCATTTATGCCTTCCGGGGTGCTGATGTAGAGAATATGCGGCTCTATGAAAAACAGTTTCATCCGCAGTTAGTGAAGCTAGAGCAAAACTATCGCTCGCATGGACATATTCTAGATACGGCCAATCATCTGATTGCTAATAATGCTGAGCGTCTAGGCAAGAACTTGCGAACGGATGCGGGCCATGGAGAACCAGTACGTATCTATGAGGCGCCAAGCGATCATGCGGAAGCAGCTTGGTTGGTCGATGAAATCAAAGCGTTAATTAACAGCGGTATTCGACGCACAGAAATCGCACTTTTATATCGCAGCAATGCCCAGTCGCGCATTATTGAGCATGCTCTATTTTCAGCAGGAATCCCATATCGCGTGTATGGAGGTCTACGATTCTTCGAGCGCGCCGAAATTAAACATGCCCTTGCTTATTTGCGCTTGTTGGAAAACCCGAATGACGATACCTCTTTCTCGCGCGTAGTGAATTTTCCTACTAGGGGTATTGGCGCGCGTTCGATTGAGGCATTGCAAGACGCTGCGCGTGCAGCTCAATGTTCTTTATATACAGCAGCATCGTCATTAGAAGGTAAGGCTGGGGCTGCGCTAGGTGGATTTATTCGCTTGGTTGATCATATGCGTGAAGCCACGCGCCACAACACACTTCCAGAGACTGTTGAATTTGTGATTCAGCATAGTGGACTCATACAACATTACTTGTCTGAGCGCGAAGGGCAAGATCGTGTCGAAAACTTACAAGAATTGATTAATGCTGCGACAGCATTCATAGCTGAAGAGGGTTATGGTCAAGATGCTGCAGCCGCAATGTTGCCAGGCGAGAATGCGCCAGGCATTGCTGAGATTTCGCCGCTGGCTGCATTTTTATCCCATGCCTCTTTGGAGGCGGGAGATAATCAAGCGCAAGCGGGACAAGATGCGGTGCAACTCATGACAGTGCACTCCGCCAAAGGTCTTGAATTTACTTCCGTCTTTATTACTGGTCTTGAGGAGGGATTGTTTCCCCATGAGAACAGTATTAGTGAACAAAATGGGTTGGAAGAAGAACGTCGCTTGATGTATGTGGCCATTACCCGGGCCAAAGAGCGCTTGTATCTGTCGCACACTCAATCACGCATGCTTCATGGCCAGGTGCGGTACAACATGCCATCTCGTTTTTTAGAAGAGCTGCCTTCAGAGTCATTGAAGTGGTTAACGCCCAAGGCAAAAGATGCGCGCTGGGGTGGAAATTCAAGATCGAGTTCGACTTGGCAAGATGGTTATACCCGTCAACGGGATTACGAAACCAATGATTTCTTTGACTCTGGCAGTGAGAGGGTAAGGCCTGTTAAGCGCGTTGGCTCCGCTTCAATGGAAGTCAAACGCTTGGCATCCCCTCCACGTGGCGACTATCCCTTCAAGATCGGCCAACAGGTTTTCCACACCAAATTTGGTGAGGGTCGCGTTACTGGACTAGAGGGAGTTGACGCTGATGCGAGAGCGCAGGTCAACTTTAAACGCCATGGTGTGAAGTGGCTGCAACTGAGTATTGCTAAGCTAGCAGCAATCGATTAAATCTCGTTAGTAATTTATAAAGATTACAGAGATACCACTTCTTCAGTAAAGCAGGCTTTCCATGTGGCATAGAAGGAGCAATGCATGATGGTCAAGCCTGCCATCGATATAGGCGCGATGATGAATGAAGCAGCTTGCCCAATACTCAGAGTGTCAAACACCATTCCTATAGTTAATGGAATAGCGATGAGTATCACGCTCCAAATAGCGAGATAGTAGAAAAAAGCGCCCTTATTGGTCCATAAAGCCATCCAGCTTGAAAAGAGAGCTTGGGCTACTGGCATATCAGCCCAAGCAACGAGGATGGGCGAGAACCACATGAGCATGGCAATAGGAATATAGAAAAGGGCTCCAAAGAACAGCACTAAATAAATTTGTCGAAGCGCTTCAGGTGTCATGGCCTTGTCGCCGGTCATCAGGGGTAGCAGAAGTTCAAAATCGACGATGAGGCTCAACATAAAACTGAGTAACAAGATGAAGGCTGCGTAAATGAGCCCTAACTGCAGTATGCGTTTGCGAACGAGATCACCCGATTGCAACGCAATTAAATACACCGTGGGTCGAATGCGCTCTTTTTGAATCGCTTGCCGACAGGCAGTCATAAAGCCAACGGATAGTGTGGGCGTCAACAGCAGTACAGCAAACACACCTACAACAGGGATGATCACGGCGAGTTGCGCTGCAAAGACATACATAAACACCAGCATTAAAAATCCCAAAGGATTTTGTTTGAATAACCAAATACCTTGTCTAATCCAGGTATAGCCTTCTTTAGGTGCAACAGAGTTCAGTTTCATAAGCTTCGGCGACTCAGAAGAATGCGTTCAAAGTGGGTGGGATCATGAGGGGTAAGCATTTGTGCGTCGCGGGGTAAATAAAAGTCCCACAATCGTGACACCCAGAAACGCAATGCCGCAGCGCGTAGCATGAGGATCCAATTGGATTGCTCTTCTGGGGTCAATGGTCGCACGGATTGATAGGCAGATAGCAAGGCATTCAATCGTTCGGGATCAAGATCTTGTTTATTTTGCGCGAGACACCAATCGTTTGCAGTCACAGCAAGATCAAACAGCCATTTGTCTGTGCCAGCAAAGTAAAAATCAAAGAAGCCTCCTAGTTGATCCATCTTAGGATCATTACTCTGGGGATCGAAAAGAACGTTGTCACGGAACAAATCACAATGGCTTGCACCTTGCGGAAGCCGATCGTAATCACTAGAAGCAAAAAAATCTTCTTGCGTAGATAGTTCGTGAGTCAGTAAATCTTTTTGCGATAAATTTAAATGCGGCAATACTGATGGGATAGTTTGCTGCCACCATCCAAGGCTGCGTAAGTTTTCTTGTGACTTAGGAAAGTCTTTGCCAGCTAAGTGCATCTTAGCCAACATCTCGCCCACCATGGCGCAGTGATTGGCCTCGGGCTGAAGGCGGGATAAGCCGGGGAGCTTGGTAACGATAGCTGCGGGCTTGCCTTTAAGAGAAAATAAAATTTCTCCTTGATGATTTTCAATAGGCTTAGGTACGGGTATACCTTTGTTAGCCAGGTGACGCATGAGCTCCAGGTAATACGGTAGTTGCTCGGCAGATAATCTTTCAAAGATCGTTAAAACATACTCGTGCTTTTGACCATCTTTTGTGGTGTCCAGAAAGAAATTAGAGTTTTCAATTCCGCCGTGAATGCCGCGAATCTCTGCAGCATGGCCGATATCAAAATCTTGCGAAATCCAATCTGAGATATCGCTCAGTTCGATGGGGGTAAATACAGCCATAAAGCAGCAACTATTCTTTTAGAGCTTTATCGAATTGGAATGCTAATGCTAGGAACGCTAATGAGTGAACCCTCACCAGAAGGTGGACCAGGCATGACTGAATCTGGAGGAGACATCTCATAAGTGGTGTATTTAGTTTTCACTTGCACTTGCGTTGGGCTATTGGCATCTTTGTATTCTGTAATCTCGGTGCCAGTGGCTTCTTTATGAACAAAGCTGGGCTTGCGCACATCCGGGCCTTCCACCACACCTGCTGGTGTTACCGTAGGGGAGAGAGGTTGATTGTTGATGCGGTTCAGTTCGGATTGGCTTAGCGCTTGACTGGTATTCTGGGCATATGCCGAGCCGGCTCCAAGCAGGCTAAAAACAGCCAAAAAGCTCATGAAAACAAGGCTTTGGCTAAAAGTATGGCTAATTAAATTTGTTAGAGCATGCATCATTTTTCACCTTTTTGGGCCTACTCACTGGCGCTTCATTAACCAGACCTGTAGGTAATTGATAACTAGATTGTACGATTGCGGTATGACTAAACATAGACTCCTTTTGGTAGATGGCTCTAGCTACCTCTATCGTGCCTTTCATGCCATGCCAGATCTCAGAAATGGGGCAGGCGAGCCCACTGGGGCCATATATGGCATGGTGAACATGATGCGCCGAGCCAGATCGGAGCTTAAAGCAGACCATATTGCCTGCGTTTTTGATGCCAAGGGCAAGACCTTTCGCGATGAAATGTATTCCGAGTACAAGGCACATCGATCACCCATGCCAGAGGATCTGGTCAAGCAAATAGAGCCTATTCATGCGATGGTCAAAGCTTTGGGGTGGCCCGTACTGATGGTTTCTGGTGTAGAGGCAGATGATGTGATTGGCACATTGGCTTGTCAAGCAACCCAAGCAGGATGGGAAACCATCATCTCCACTGGAGATAAAGATTTAGCGCAACTAGTCAATCCCTCGGTAACGCTCATTAATACGATGACCAATGAGAAGCTAGATATTGCTGGAGTGACAGAAAAGTTTGGCGTGCCCCCAGAGTTAATTGTGGATTACTTGTCGATCATTGGCGATGCAGTAGATAACGTTCCGGGCGTTCCTAAGGCTGGACCAAAAACAGCGGCTAAGTGGTTGGCAGAGTTTGGCAACTTAGATAATTTGATGGCCAATGCTGATCAAGTGAAAGGTGTTGTTGGTGAAAATCTACGTGCAACACTAGATTGGTTGCCTCAAGCGCGCCAATTAATTACTGTAAAAACG
Organism: Polynucleobacter sp.; assembly: GCF_018500155.2. Classification (GTDB taxonomy): domain Bacteria; phylum Pseudomonadota; class Gammaproteobacteria; order Burkholderiales; family Burkholderiaceae; genus Polynucleobacter. The sequence continues at coordinate 11,095 of NZ_JAHBAK020000046.1, read as the reverse complement.
GATTGTGATTTATCACCTCATTTGCCTGGCTTGGATGACTTGCATGCAAAACCTGAAGATGCCAAATTACTCAGAGAGTTATTCGAGCGTTATGCCTTTAAGTCTTGGCTACGCGAGGTAGAGAAACAGCTCTCAAACCCAGAGAATTCCAGCGCTTCTTCCCCTGCATTTGATTTGGTGGGAGGTTCATTTGAGAGCGCTGCAAGCACTAGCGCATCTGAGAACGTGACTGTCATTGCGACCACTCCTACTAAGGCTTTATCACCAGAAGCCAGTGCATTGCAAGATGCTATTGAGCGTCAATATGAGTGCGTTACAGATGAGGCTGCATTAGATCGCTGGCTGCAAAAAATTGAAAGCGCCCCTTTAACTGCGGTTGATACAGAAACGACCAGCTTAGATGCCTTAGCGGCCCAATTGGTGGGAATTTCTCTCTCTGTAAAACCGGGTGAAGCTTGTTACATTCCGGTAGCGCATATTAATGCGGAAGCGCAATTGCAGCGCGATGTCGTTCTTGCAAAATTGAAACCTTGGTTAGAGAGTGCAGCACATTTAAAGGTGGGGCAAAACCTAAAATATGACACCCATATCTTTGCTAACTATGGCATCACATTGGGCGGGATTGCGTTTGATACATTGCTTGAGTCCTACGTCCTCGAATCTCACCTGTCACACAATATGGACAGCCTAGCTGAGCGCCATTTGGGCATGAAGACTATACGCTATGAAGAAGTCTGTGGAAAAGGTGTACACCAAATCGGATTTGATCAAGTTGATTTAAAAATCGCAACTGAATATGCGGCTGAAGATGCGGATATTACCTTGCGTCTTCATCTTGAATTGTGGCCACAAATTCAGGAAAGTCCTGGACTGCGATATATCTATGAAAAGATTGAAATGCCGGCCATGCGTGTTCTTGGCATCATGGAGCGCAACGGTATTCGGATTGATTCTGCACTTCTGGCAAAACAGGGTCAACAAGTGGGCAAGCGTTTGCTAGAGCTTGAAGGTGAAATTCATCGGCTAGCAGGCCAACCTTTTAATATTCAGTCACCGAAACAAATTGCCGAAATTTTATTTACGCAACTAGAGTTGCCAGTCATTAAGAAAACTCCATCTGGCGCGCCCTCTACTGATGAAGAGGTTTTGCAAAAGTTAGCCGAAGACTATCCATTGCCAGCGCGCATCTTGGACTATCGTAGTTTGGCTAAGCTGATGTCTACTTATATAGAGAAGTTGCCGCGCATGGCAGATCCTAAAACGGGAAGAGTACATACCAACTTTTCACAGGCCACTGCAGTAACAGGGCGCCTGGCATCAAGCGATCCGAATTTGCAAAACATACCGGTGCGCACTGAAGAAGGGCGCCGTATACGCGAGGCATTTATTCCTGCAGCGGGCTGCAAATTACTCTCTGCTGACTACTCTCAAATTGAATTGCGCATCATGGCGCATATTGCCGAGGATGAAAATCTGTTAGCGGCATTTAGAGAAGGCAAGGATGTGCACCAAGCTACTGCCGCAGAGATTTTTGGAGTTCCGCTTAATGAAGTGAATTCAGAGCAGCGTCGCTATGCAAAAGTGATTAATTTTGGATTGATCTATGGCATGAGCGCATTTGGTTTAGCAGGCAATTTGGGTATTGAACGCTCTGCCGCGCAAAACTATATTGCGAAGTATTTTGATCGCTATCCTGGCGTAGCTCAATACATGGAGCGCACGCGTTTAGAGGCACGAGAAAATGGCTATGTTGAAACTGTTTTTGGACGACGATTGTGGTTGCCAGAAATTAAGGGCTCCAATGGTCCACGTCGCCAAGGCGCTGAACGAGCAGCCATTAATGCACCTATGCAAGGTACAGCAGCTGACCTCATCAAGCTGGCCATGATTGCGGTAGAGGATTGGCTCGAAAGTGAGCAATTGAAGACCAAGCTCCTTTTGCAAGTGCATGATGAATTGGTTTTTGATGTTCCCTTGGAGGAAATTGATCTCTTGCAAGCAAAGTTGCCCGATTTAATGTGCAATGTAGCTCAGCTAAAGGTTCCTTTGGTGGTTAGTATCGGTATTGGCGATAATTGGGAAGAAGCGCATTAACAATTTGATGGAGACACAAAATGGATAATCAAAAACAAAATGGCAGAAGAAGTTTTATTAAAAGTTCGGTGGCGGGCGCTACTGCTCTACGTACAGCCGTTAGCGCTCTCGGAGTAGGTTTTGTGGCGGCATCCGAACCAGTAATGGCGGCTGCGATCGAAACGGATTTCAAAGGGCTAAAGGCAGGCGAGCAAATGATTCCGATTGGCAGCTATCAATTGCCTGCTTATGTATCTCGCCCAGAAAACGCCAAGGGCAATCTGCCGATTGTCATAGTGGTCAGTGAAATTTTTGGTGTGCATGAATATATTGCTGATGTCACACGTCGTTTTGCCAAGCTTGGATATTTGGCGATTGCTCCAGAATTTTTTACGCGCGCAGGTGACCCCAATACTTACGGCACCGTGGCCGAAATTCAATCCAATATTGTTGCTAAGACTCCCGATGCGCAGGTATTAAATGATTTGCAAGGCGCTTTAGTTTGGGCAGGCAAAAATGGTGGCGATCTAAAGCGTGTGGGTGTTACTGGATTCTGTTGGGGTGGGCGTATTACTTGGCTCGCCGCTACATTGCCGCAAGTAAAAGCAGGTGTGGCTTGGTATGGAAGAGTGATTGGTGACAAAACGGAAAATAGCCCACGTCATCCTGTAGATATTGCTTCTGAACTGAAAGCGCCTGTCTTAGGACTGTATGGTGGCGCAGATACAGGTATTTCATTGGAGAGTGTTGAGCAAATGCGCGCAGCGCTTGCGCAAGCCGCACCGAAAAATCCTGCTGCTAAGGCATCTCTGATTGAAGTCTATCCAGATGCGCCCCACGCCTTTCATGCAGACTATCGTGCAACGTATCGCGAAGGACCGGCCAAAGATGGCTGGGAAAAGTGTATTGCGTGGTTTAAGAAAATGGGTGTCGCCTAATTTTTTCTATGACCGTATTACAAAGCATACTTTTGGTAACGGCATTAGCAGGCACTGCTAGTGTATTGGTGGCGGCTAGCTGTTCGCTAGCTTTGCTCTCCAAGATGGTCAATAACATGGTGAGTTTGTCAGTGGGTATTTTGCTGGCAACGGCGTTATTGCACTCGCTACCAGAAGCGTTCAATATGCCAGGGACCCATCCGCAGCTATTGTTTGCCACACTGTTGGCTGGCTTGCTCGGCTTTTTCTTATTAGAAAAAATTGCGTTACTACGTCATGATCATCACCACGAAGGTGATGGTCACCACCACCACCACGGTCATGATGCAGAAAATGCTGGGCGCAGTGGCTGGATGATTTTGGTTGGCGATGGTATTCACAATTTTGTGGATGGGATCTTAATTGCCGCGGCTTTTATGGCGGATTATCAAGTGGGCCTATTTACCGCAATTGCCATCATTGCACATGAGATACCACAGGAGATTGGCGATTTCATTGTGTTGCTCAATGCTGGCTTCTCACGTGCGCGAGCGTTGTTTTATAACTTTATTTGTGGTTTGGCTGCTGTGCTTGGAGGCGTACTAGCGTATTTTTTCCTCGAGAAAGCGCATGCTGCAATGCCTTATTTATTGGTCATTGCCTCAAGTAGTTTTATTTATATCGCAGTGAGTGATCTGATTCCGCAAATGCATCGTCGCCCGCATTGGGCAGAGTCATTGCGTCAAACCGTATTGGTTGCTTGTGGTGTAGGGTTTGTCATCCTACTCTCCCTACTGCATTGATATTGAGGGCGCAGTATTGCGCTTGCAGACTTAGGTTTCTACTGGCCTATTAGGATCTGAGCACCACTCGCTCCAACTCCCTGCATATAAGCGAGAGCCTTTTAATCCAGCGAGCTCCATAGCCAAGAGATTGTGGCAAGCGGTAACACCAGAACCGCATTGATGTATCACTGCTGATGGTTTGGTTGACCCAAGCAACTCAACAAACTCTTTAAAAAGTTGCTCAGCAGGCTTGAATGACGTTGCTGACAGGTTATCTTTAAAGAAGCGATTGATCGCCCCCGGAATATGACCACCGATGGGGTCGAGTGTTTCATTTTGTCCATGAAAGCGATCATTGGCGCGTGCATCAAGTACGGCATTGCTTTGAGTTTGTAGATTGTTTACTACTTCATCAACTAGCACTAGACCCACATAAGGGCGCGGCTCTATTGCATGACTTGCTGGCGTTGGTTTGCGAGGCACAGTCCCCATGGGTCCATTCCACGCATCTAGGCCACCATCTAAAACTTGGACTTTCGCGTGTCCTGTGGCTTTGAGCATCCACCAGAGGCGACTCGCGTAAACGGATCCTTGTTTATCGTATGCCACCACCAAAGTATTGGGACTCATTCCAAGGCGTGTTTTGGTTTGAGCCCAAGCTTGCGGTGAGGGAAGGGGGTGTCTGCCATTAGCGCCAGTTTTTTTGCCCGATAGATCATGATCTAGGTCGACATATATGGCGCCAGGGATATGGCTTTCTTCGTACGCTTTTTTTCCTGCTAGAGGATCGACTAAATCGAAGCGGCAATCGCAAAGCAACACATTTTCACCGCTGTTAATGAGTTCTTCTAACTGATTTGCAGTAATTAGAGGAGTCATGGCGCTTCCTATGATTTGGTGAAGGAATGTAACTAATGATTGAGATTATGCACCCTGAAAATTCATGACGCGACGATACCATTCGTGAAAGTGTTGCATGCCATCTTCCATGGGGCTTTGATAAGGACCCACTTCATTAATGCCACGAGCCAATAGAGCGGCTCTGCCTTGGTCCATACGCTCTGCAATTTCATCATCTTCGATGCAGGTTTCCATGTAAGCAGCACGTTCTGCTTCAACAAATTCACGTTCAAAGAGGGCGATTTCTTCAGGATAGTAAAACTCCACAATATTGCGAGTTTTATTGACGCCCATTGGATGCAATGTTGAAACGCATAGAACGCCCGGATACCACTCCACCATGACATTGGGGTAGTAGGTAAGCCAAATCGCGCCATGGCGTGGCGGCTTACCGTCAAATTGCCGTAACACCGCTTCATGCCAATTGCGATAAGTGGGGGAGCCCGGAGTTTGTAGGTCTTTATGAATACCTACAGTTTGAACGCTGTGCCATTCGCCGAATTCCCAGCGCAGATCTTCACAAGAAACAAATTTACCAAGGCCAGGGTGAAAAGGAACTACGTGGTAGTCCTCAAGGTAAACCTCGATAAATGTTTTCCAGTTGTAATTGCAGTCATGGACTTCAACGTGATCAAGCATGTAGCCATCAAAACGAAGATCATCGGCCACGCCCAGTTTTGCTAAATCATGACGTACATCACGAGGACCTTCAAATAAAAGTCCTTGCCAATTTTGTAATGGTGACTTGCCCAGATTTAAACAAGGCTTGTCTTCAAAATGTGGTGCGCCTAGTAAATTGCCACCTAGGTCATAAGTCCAGCGATGTAATGGACACACAATATTTTCTGTCTTTCCTTTGCCATTGAGCATTAACGCTTGGCGATGGCGGCAAACATTGGAAAGAAGTTCTATCCCTTCGTTATTGCGCACTAGGATGCGACCTTCATTTTCTGCGCTCAAGGTTTGATAAGAGCCCACTTCTGGCACCATCAATTCATGCCCTACATAGCCTGGGCCATGCTTGAATAGCAGTTCAATTTCCCGCTGATACAGGTCAGCGTCAAAATAAGCCGAAACCGGCAGTTGTAGATTGGACGGCGCAAGCTGCTGCGCGGTAGCCAGATTAGTCATTCTCCCCACCCCCGAAAACGTCAGCCGAAGCTAAGCGGAATAACCAATCCAACCATCGACGGATCGATATTGGAAAGGAAGGGGGAGATTATACCCATCTAAAACGCTTCTCGCTTTAATATGTAGGGCTGTCTGTGAAGGAAATTCGGGGGAGGTCGCTTATGCCAGCAAAGAAGTCAGAGAGTCCAAAACTTGGCCTTGAGGTCCAGATCGACCCAGCTCTTCGTTATGAGCAAGCGGTAAAAGAGCTTGAAAAGCTGATTGCCGATATGGAGTCAGGCAAATTTTCACTCGAGGAAACCTTATTGGCTTATCAACGTGGTGCCGCCTTGTTGAAGCATTGCCAAGCTGTACTTGCACAAGTCGAACAACAAGTGCGAATTTTTGAGACTTAAGCAAGGATTATTTTGAGTACGGTTTTTGATTTTTCAGATTGGCTTGCAGCAACTTCAGCACGCACTGAATCCGCTCTGGAGCGTTTGCTAGATTCCGCTCAAACCACACCTGCGCGTTTACATGAGGCTATGCGTTATGCAGCTCAAGGTGGTGGCAAGCGAATTCGACCGCTTTTGGTGTATGCAGCCGGTCAATTAGGTAATCAAGATGAACAGAAAGAAGCCCTTGATGCTGCTGCAGTTGCTATTGAATGTATTCATGCTTATTCATTAGTGCATGATGATCTGCCGTGCATGGATGATGATGATCTGCGTCGCGGTAGACCCACTGTACATAAGGCGTTTGATGAAGCAACTGCATTACTTGTCGGTGATGCCTTGCAGACACGCGCTTTTGAGATTTTGGCAAATGCTTCATGTGATCCAAACAACCGACTACGTATGATCAGCGCGCTGGCTGCTGCATCGGGTTCGCGCGGCATGGCAGGCGGTCAAGCAATTGATTTAGAGAGCGTGGGTAAAAAATTAGATTTAGCAGGTTTGCAGCAGATGCATGCCATGAAGACGGGCGCATTATTAGCTTGTGCTGTTGAGTTGGGGGGTACTGCTGCAAATCTACAGCAAAGCCAATTAATACAGTTGCAAAATTATGCAAAAGCCTTGGGATTGGCATTTCAGATTGTGGATGATGTGCTGGACGCTACTGCAGATAGCCAAACCCTTGGAAAAACGGCTGGCAAGGACGCTGCCGCGAATAAGCCGACCTATGTAACCTTGATGGGTTTAGACTATGCACAGAAACAGGCCAAAGAGCTGCAAGAAACAGCCATCCGAAGTCTGGATGGTTTTGGTGAAAAAGCGCAGGCTTTAAAAGAGTTGGCCCTGTTAGTTGTCAATAGAGGTAAATGACACAAATTGAGATGTGTAGATGCAATGACTTTAAATTCCGTAAATTCTCCTGATGATTTAAGAAAGCTTACACGTGAAGAGCTGCCTGCTTTAGCGGATGAGTTGCGCGAATTTATTTTGGATTCTGTTTCCAAGACGGGCGGCCATTTGTCATCAAACTTGGGAACTGTAGAGCTTTCGATTGCATTGCACTATGTTTTTGATACTCCACACGATCGTATTGTGTGGGATGTAGGTCACCAAAGCTACCCACACAAAATACTAACTGGTCGTCGTGAGCGGATGAGCACACTACGCCAGTTTAAAGGTCTATCGGGGTTCCCACAAAGAGCGGAAAGTGAATTTGATGCCTTTGGCACGGGCCACTCATCAACTAGTATTTCGGCAGCCATGGGTATGGCCCGCGCTTTTCAAACAAAGGGTGAGCGTCATGTTGCTGTCGCAGTGATTGGTGACAGCGCGATGACTGGCGGTATGGCTTTTGAGGCCATGAATAATGCCGGTGTGTATGACGACTTGCCTCTAGTGGTGATTCTGAATGACAACGATATGTCTATTTCACCAGCTGTTGGTGCGTTAAACCGTCATTTGGCGAGATTGCTGAGTGGCAATATTTACTCTGCAACCAAAAAAGGAATTGACAGCGTTCTTTCAATGGCGCCACCCCTGCGTGAGTTTGCAAAGCGTTTAGAGGATCATGCCAAGGGCATGGTGTCACCTTCGACCATCTTCCAAGAATTTGGTTTTAATTATTTTGGTCCGATTGATGGTCACGATTTAGATGCGCTGATTCCAATGTTGCAAAACGTGCGACGGTTGGCGCTTGAGGGACGTGGTCCTCAGTTCTTGCATGTGGTGACCAAAAAAGGTCAAGGCTATGAGCTCGCAGAGGCTGATCCTGTGCTCTATCACGGTCCCAGCAAATTTAATCCTGAAGAGGGCGTTAAAAAGTCGGCAGCCAGTAAAAAAACATTTACACAGGTTTTTGGTGAATGGCTATGTGACATGGCGCACGCTGATCCGATGTTGATTGGCATTACACCTGCCATGCGTGAAGGATCTGGTTTGGTGGAGTTCGAAAAGAACTTCCCTAAGCGTTATTACGATGTAGGCATTGCTGAACAGCACGCAGTGACATTTGCTGCCGGAATGGCTTGCGAAGGCATGAAACCAGTTGTTGCAATTTATTCAACATTCTTGCAGCGTGCTTATGATCAATTGATTCATGATGTTGCACTCCAAGATTTACCCGTGGTGTTTGCATTGGATCGTGCTGGTTTAGTGGGTGCCGATGGTGCAACGCATGCTGGGGCTTATGACATTCCATTCTTGCGATGCATTCCGAACATGTTAGTGATGACGCCTGCCGATGAAGCTGAGTGCCGTGATTTATTAACTACCGCCTTTCATCAGCCGCATCCAAGCGCAGTGCGTTATCCCCGCGGGGCCGGTGTCGGAACGATTCCCTCTGCAGAATTGCGGACATTGACTTTAGGTAAAGGAGAGGTGCGTCGCAAATCCCGTGCCCCTAGTGGTCAGCGCGTCGCGATCTTGGCTTTTGGCACTTTGCTCTATGCTGCTTTAGAGGCTGCTGAGAGTATTGATGCAACAGTAGCCAACATGCGTTTTGTAAAGCCCCTAGATGTTGATCTCATTCAATCTCTTGCGGCTGATCATGATTTTTTTGTCACGATTGAAGATGGCGCGATCGCGGGCGGTGCAGGTAGCGCTTGTATGGAAGCTTTGGCTGAGCTCGGAATTCAAAAGCCCTTATTGCAGTTAGGTCTTCCTGATGAATTTATTGAGCATGGCGACTATCAGTTGCTCATGACTAAATGCGGCCTTGATGAAGAAGGCATCACAAACTCCATTCGGCAGCGTTTTCCTGCGGTATTGGCAACAAATTCAGTGGTTTCAGGCAAATAAGATCGTTTTGCTTGAAAATAGAGCTATGAATGACATGAATCCTGCTTTTCTAAAAGCTAGCGCAATGCCCGATGTGCAGTCCACATTGGATGAGCGCGCTTTGCCTATTGAGCAGGTGGGTATTCGTGGCGTGCGTCACCCACTCATGATTCGTAGTGCAACCGGAAACTTTCCTTCAGTTGGCACTTTTGAAATGGATGTGGCTCTTCCTGCGCATGTGAAGGGCACCCACATGTCTCGTTTCATGGCGCTGTTACAAAAACAGGATGATGCGGTAGATAGCACTACAGTTGTAGCGCTTGTTAAGGAAATGCTGCCTTTGCTAGATGCTAAACAAGGACATATCCAATTTACTTATACACACTTCGTTAAAAAAGCAGCTCCAGTTTCAGGAGTTGAGAGCTTGATGGATTACGAAGTGACTTGGATGGCTAATGCGCAGCTTAATGCTGCTGGTGCAATGGATGTGCAATTAGGTTTGCGCGCACAAGTGCCGGTGATGAGTTTGTGCCCTTGCTCAAAAGAGATCTCTGAGTTTGGTGCGCACAATCAGCGTTCGCATGTGACCATGACAGTGAGCTTAGAACCTAACACCCAAATGACAGTAGAGGATTTGGTAAGCGCTGCAGAGAGTGAGGCCTCAAGCGAGCTTTGGGGTTTACTCAAGCGCCCTGATGAAAAATGGGTTACCGAGCACTCCTATAGCAATCCCAAATTTGTAGAAGATTTAGTGCGTGATGTTGCTGGCAATCTCAAGGCAGATCAGCGTATCCAGTCGTTTGTAGTGGAAGCTGAAAACTTTGAATCTATTCATAATCACAGCGCCTTTGCCAGAATCAGTCACAGCAAATAAAACGGCGCAAATCGCGCTTAATTAGCCAAATTATTGCTTTGTAAATCCCAGCGCGGTTTGACATCAAAGGCTCCCGATCTTGTGGAGCCATTATTTTGATTCAACATTCGTAGCGCTCCTGCAAACGCAATCATGACGCCATTGTCGGTGCACAGCTCAATGGGTGGGTAGTGCACTGCATAACCCCGCTTTGATGCCATATTGTTCAGCGCCTGACGTAGTTGTGCGTTTGCTCCAACGCCGCCAGCGAGTACTAAATGTTTGCAACCAGTTTGCTCAAGCACCTTCTCTGATTTACTGACTAGCACTGCCACAATCGCATCTACAAAACTTCTTGCGAGATCAGCATGGAATTGATCCCTGCCTTGAGGATCAGAATGAGAATTTGCTTCCCATTTCTTCACTTGATTTAAGACTGCGGTCTTTAAGCCAGAGAAAGAGAAATCGAAGTCACCTGAATGCAACATCGGTTTTGGTAAATCAAAGATTCCGACGCGACCTTTTTCTGCCAATTTTGAAATCGCTGCGCCCCCGGGATAATCCAAGCCCAATAATTTGGCCGTTTTATCAAATGCCTCACCAGCTGCATCATCTAAGGTTTCACCTAAAAGTTCGTACTGTCCGATTCCAGACACTTTCATGAGTTGGGTGTGACCACCTGAAACCAACAGGGCGATAAAAGGAAATTCGGGCGCGGTTTGACCCAGAAGCGGGGAAAGGAGGTGTCCCTCAAGGTGGTGAACCCCAATCGATGGCAATTCGAGGCCTTGAGCAAGAGATTTCGCAAAAGCACTGCCTACCAGTAGGGCGCCGGCCAATCCTGGCCCCTGGGTATAGGCAACCGCATCAATATCACCTAATTTGAGGCCTGATTGGGCCAAAGACTGGTCTAAAAGGGGTAAAACGCGGCGAATATGGTCTCGGGAGGCAAGTTCTGGCACTACCCCGCCATAATCTCGGTGCATAGCAATTTGGGAGTGCAAACCCTGGCCTAGAATGCCCTCAAATGCCGGTTTTCCGGCCTCCCAGGGGGTGGTGTTGTATAAAGCCACCCCAGTTTCATCGCAGGAAGTTTCTATGCCTAAAACAATCATTTTTTTGCTTGGTCGTGCTAGAATCGCAATTCAGTTAATTTTTCGATATCTATCGAGCATATACGAGTTAAATAAGTATGACTACAGTCCGCCTCCGCGAAAACGAACCATT
>NZ_JAHBAK020000012.1 GCF_018500155.2 Polynucleobacter sp. | reverse complement strand
CGCATAAAGTTCATGCTCTTGACTTTAATGCGTGAACGAATCAATTCTTGAGTCGCGGCGCGACCCCATTCACCAGCATCATCATTGCGCTGCAGAACTTCAAGATTGTCATCAAATGCACCCATCCAAGGTTGCATCTTCTCTTCTTCGGTGCCTGGCAAGAAGCCGATGTCTTCGCCAACCGGAACGGTGGCGCGAGTAATGATGATCTCGTTATAGCGTTTGCTATCTAATACTTGCTCAAGTCCAGCAGCCAATGCCAATAACGTTTTACCTGTACCCGCCTGTCCGAGCAGGGTGACAAAGTCTACGTCTGGGTTCATGAGCAGATTCATTGCAAAATTCTGCTCACGATTGCGTGCAGTCACGCTCCAAACATTATTCTTTTGATGTGAGAAGTCCCGCAAAGTTTGTAATAGAGCCGTTTTGCCGTTGATTTCTTTCACCTGCGCATAAAACGGTGTAGAGCCATCAGGATTTTCTTGATAAACAAATTGATTGACTAACATGCTCGGCACTGTGGGGCCAGTCACTCGGTAGAACATCGTGCCAGATCTAGAGTCCGCCCAGCTTTCCATATCTTTGCCATGTTTTGGCCAAAAATCGGCTGGAAGAGACATGACGCCTGAATACATTAAGTCACGGTCTTCAAGCACTTGATCGTTAAAGTAATCTTCCGCTGGTAAGCCTAATGCGCGAGCCTTGATACGCATATTGATATCTTTAGATACCAATACGACTTCTTGTCCATTGCGGGTTTTCTGAAGTTCGCTGACAACAGCAAGGATTAAGTTATCGCCTTTACCTTCGGGTAACCCTTCAGGCAAGGCTTGTGTGGAAAGCTTGGTTTGAAAGTAAAGGCGACCAGAAACATCTTGGTTTCCCAGTTTATTGAGTGGAATGCCATCATCTAAGGTGCCGCTGGTGCCGGCAATTAATTGATCAAGGGAGCGGCTCACAGTACGAGCGTTCCGAGCTACCTCAGTCATGCCCTTTTTATGGTTGTCCAACTCTTCAAGCGTAGTCATTGGCAAATATAAATCGTGCTCAGAGAACCGGAACAATGAGCTTGGATCATGCATCAATACATTGGTATCTAGTACAAACAAACTGGGTGGGCCAGTACGAATCACGCGCTTTGGTTTTACTGTGCTAGTTACTTTGCTGTTATTGCGTGAAGGGGTACGGTCTGCTTTGATTTTTTCAAGAGCAACTTCAGCTGCAGATAAATCCTCTTCTGCATCACTAGCCCAATCAACACTTTCTGCCACCACTGGTTTTGCTGGAGCTGGACGTTTCTTTAAATCAGGAGTGTCATTTCGACCAAGCTTCAATTGATCAGCAATTTGAGTGGGGATGGGTGGCAATGGCATGCAGACTCTCCTAAAAGAAAAAACCGCCAAGCGAATTGCATTGACGGTTTATTGTGAAACGGTTTGCAAGGACTTCAAAAAAACGGAGGGGGTTATTCCCCGAACCTGTTCTGAAATGCTCAGGTTTCTGATTCAAACGGATTGTCAGACTTTCCCGTCGTTTGCGGTGCATATGACTCACTTTAACCCAAATTTTGGGGTTTGCAAGCACCTTGAAGCAAATTGTTGTAAAAATTACTTGGTCGCTTGGGCAGCCTGCAATACCTCTGTCACATGGCCCGGAACCTTCAGACCACGCCACTCTTTTACTAGTTTGCCAGAGGAGTCAAAGAGGAAGGTGCTGCGTTCAATACCGCGAACTTGTTTGCCATACATATTCTTCATTTTGATGACGCCAAAGAGCTCACAGAGTTTTTCTTCTGTGTCGGCTACCAATTCAAATGGGAGTTCTAATTTGCTACGGAAATTGTCGTGTGATTTCAGGCTATCGCGTGACACACCAACGACTAAAGTATTGGCTTTAGTAAAAGCTTCGATATTGTCGCGAAACTCTCCTGACTCCGCTGTACAACCTGGAGTCATATCTTTGGGATAAAAATACAGAACCAATTTTTTGCCTTTAGCGGCAGCGGGGGAGAAGGTGAGACCAGATGTTGCTGGAATGGAGCACGCTGGAATAGGTTGGCCGATGCTGACTGTCATATTGATCCTTTTTATCTGTCTCTTTAATTAAATAATCTTTATTGTGTTACTGCATTATCCTGGATCAAAAGCTCACCACTACGGTTGGGTATTTCACCCCAAGTGAGCGGGAGAACAGCTATCTTATCGAGCTGGTTGGTTGCCTTCCAGGAGCGATGAAGCTCGCCCATGGTAACAAGGTCATGACCTTGATTCAGCCATCCAGCCAATAGCTTCTCAAAGGCTGGTAATAGCTTTTGCCCCTCAAGCTCTGCATGGAGGGTGAAAACCTGATCATTCGGATTGCTGCGAGTGATCTCTAGTAATTTATCGACCGCACCAAATTCATCAGCGCCATCGATGCCAATGAGTTCATCCAAAGTTGGTAGTGTGGTCGGGTATTGAACATGTTTAGCAATGCCCGATGGTAGTGCTAAGCGATAGGGCATTAAGTTTGGTTCCGCTCTGCCATCTGATGAAAATTGAATACCCCATTCATCCAATTGCTCGAAGGCAGCTTCATTCATTTGCCATCCAGCTGCTCCATAAGTTACTGGAGCGTGTCCAAAGATCTCGATGAATCGATTCCAACTTTTCTTCATCATCGCCTTAGTCCAAATGGGATCTTGATGGCGAACTGCGTCTTGCCACGCTACATGATCCCAAGTGTGGATGCCAGTCTCATGACCTGCTTGATCAATAGCACGCATTTGTGCTGCAGCTTTTTTGCCAATATCCGGGCCTGGAAGCAATACACCATAGAGCAATGTTTTGATGCCGTAATGCTCTACGACAGAGGTGCGACTCACTTTTTTAAGAAAGCCCGGGCGAAATACTCTTTTTAAAGCCCAGCCAGTATGGTCTGGGCCCAGGCTAAATAAAAAGGTCGCCTTTAATCCAAAGCGCTCAAGGGTGCGTGCTAAGTTGGGAACGCCTTCTTGGGTACCACGTAAGGTATCAATATCAACTTTGAGAGCGATCTTCGCCATGAATCCTGGTGCGCTTAATTATTCTTTATCAACTAATGAGCGTGCCTTGGCCACATCTTGGCGATAAGCATCAAAAATATTTTTGAGAGCTTCGGTCATCGTTGTTGTGGGCTTCCAGCCTAATTCATTCATAGTGTTATCAATTGCTGGCACGCGATTTTGCACATCTTGATAACCTTCACCATAGTATGCGCCAGATGTCGTTTCAACAATCTTTACATCATTGGCAGTTTTAGCGTACTCAGGAATGCTGCGTGCAATTTCTAACATTTGGTTTGCAAGTTCACGCACTGAATGATTGTTCTTAGGGTTGCCTATGTTGTAAATCTTGCCGTTGGCAACACCATCTTTGTTGTCGATGATGCGCACAAGCGCATCGATACCGTCATCAACATAAGTGAATGCGCGTTTTTGGGCGCCTCCATCCACCAGGTTAATGGGTTCGCCGCGCACAATGTGACCTAAGAATTGCGTCACTACGCGAGATGATCCCTCTTTGGGCGTGTAGATACTGTCTAATCCTGGGCCAATCCAGTTAAAGGGGCGGAATAAAGTAAAGCGTAGGCCTTCCATGCCATAGCCCCAGATCACGCGATCCATTAATTGCTTGGAGCAAGCATAAATCCAGCGCGGTTTATTAATAGGGCCATAGACCATATTCGATGTGGAGGGATCAAACTCGCTGTCCTCGCACATGCCATACACCTCAGATGTGGAGGGGAAGACTAAGTGTTTTTTGTATTTGACGGCTGAACGAACAATAGGCAGATTCGCTTCAAAGTCGAGCTCAAATACTTTGAGCGGTTGCTGTACGTAGGTGGCAGGTGTGGCGATGGCCACCAAAGGCAGAATGACATCGCATTTGCGGATGTGATACTCAACCCATTCTTTATTGATGGTGATGTCGCCTTCAAAAAAATGCATGCGCGGATGATTAATTAATTCTCCAAGGCGATCGTTTTGCATATCCATGCCATAAACGTCCCAATCGGTAGTTTCTAGGATGCGTTTAGATAGATGATGGCCAATAAAGCCATTTACTCCAAGAATGAGAACTTTTTTCATCTTTACTGCCTTTTAAAAATATATTTGCCGCTAATTATGTTGCTGGAAACCATTCTAGGATCTCAATCGCCTGGTGGTTCCCACAAATGCCGAATACTCGATTATCAACCACTTGAACTCCTAAGCTCTGTAGATCCAAATTGACCGGTTTTGCTGTATTGAGACTCGTTTTAGCCACAATCATCTTTTTGCCCTGATGGTCAGTAAATGCGCCCGGATAAGGGGGTGCTACGGCCCTAACAAGGTCATGCACCTGCTTGGCCGTCTGATCCCAATGAATTTGTCCGTCAGCGGGCTTGCGACCTCCAAAATAGCTGCCTTTGGACAAATCATTCGGTTTACGTGGAACATTTCCTTCAATTAAATGAGGCAACACCTCTTTGATGACTGCTACAGCAGCTTGGGTGACTTTTTCAAAAACATCGGTTGCCGTTTCATCGGGTCCAATCATTACTTGAGCTTGACCCACAATATCGCCTGCATCGGGTTTGACTTCCATGACATGCAGTGTGGCGCCAGTCTGCTTTTCGCCATGCAAGATTGCCCAATTGACTGGAGCACGCCCACGATATTTTGGAAGCAGTGAGCCGTGCATATTTAAAGCGGCAATCCGAGCGCAGGCCAAAATGGGGGCCGGAATCATGTACCGATAGTAAAAAGAAAAAATGTAATCTGGAGCTAAGGCTGTAATTTTTGGTGTGATGGCTACCAATTCATTTGCATTTGGCGTAATGAAGGGAAGATGTTTTTCTTGGCAGAGTTGTGCAACGCTACCGAACCAAACGTTTTCATTGGGGTCATCTTGATGGGTGACTACGAGATCGATTTGGATGCCCGCATTGAGCAGTGCTTGAATGCAATGAACACCAACATCGTGATATGCGAAAACGACTGCGCGCAATTATTTTTTCTCTAAAACGGTTTGCACGACATAGCGAGGGCGATTGCGAATTTGCTGATAAATCCGACCAACGTATTCCCCCAATAAACCGAGTCCAAACAGCATGACGCCGATGAGGAAGAAGGTAAGCGCAAATAGGGTGAAGACGCCCTCAACCTCAGCGCCCAGTACAAAGCGGCGCAATAGCAGATAGGCAAACAAACTGCCTGCGGCAAGAGAGAGCAACATACCCAAAATAGAAAAGATCTGTAAGGGCATGATAGAAAAGCCAGTCACCAAATCAAAGTTCAGACGAATCAATTGATAAAGACTGTATTTGGATTCGCCAGCAAAACGCTCTTCATGTTTAACGGTAATCTCAATCGGATTGGCGGCAAATGTATATGCCAATGCAGGAATAAATGTATTGTTTTCATCACATTGCCGCACAAGATCAACAATGCGGCGGCTATATCCCCGCAACATACATCCTTGATCCGTCATCGTGATGCGTGTGATGTTTTCGCGTAGACGGTTCATCGCTAGTGAAGATAGCTTTCTGAAAAAACTATCGCGTCGATCGGCGCGAATAGTGCCAACATAATCATGGCCATTGAGTAACTGCTCTGTTAGCGCATCAATTTCTTCTGGAGGGTTTTGAAGATCTGCATCTAGGGTGATGATGTTCTCGCCTCGCGCATATTCAAATCCAGCCATGATCGCCATATGTTGGCCAAAGTTGCTGTGAAATAACACCGCGCGAGTGACGTCAGGGCGTAATTCCACTTGTTTTGCCAGGATGCCAGCGGAGCGATCCTTACTGCCGTCGTTCACAAAAACAATCTCATAGGCAATATTGCGTTTGCTAGCAACAGCATCCATTGCAGGGTAGAGTCGATCAAATAGGGCTTGAAGGCCATCTTCCTCGTTGTAAACGGGAATAACGATGCTCAGCTTGGGATTGGCAGCTAAATTTGCGGTCATCCCGCAATTTTGCCTGATTCTGAGCTTATGCCCTAATTAGGCTAATTTTTGTGGTGTTTCTTTAGGGTTTGGGCAAGCCCAGCTGCAATGCGGTCAATATCAGTATCGGCCATATCTGGAAACAGCGGCAAGGTAAGAATAGAGCGGCCAATGCGCTCAGCAATCGGGGTATCGTTGGTTTTGTAACCTTGATTTTGGTAGAGGGTAAATCCAGTAATTGCTGGATAGTGCACGCCAGTCCCAATGCCGAGCTCTTTGAGCTCAGTCATCACTTGGGCGCGATCGCAATCTAACTCTTCGAGAGGGAGCACTACTTGAAACATGTGCCAATTTGTCTCTGTAAAGTTTTGAATGGGTAGCTCAAGTGAAAGCTTGTCTAGACCATTCGATTTGAGTTGAGTAGCAATCACATCAAAATATCGACGCGCTAGTGCACTACGACGTGCTTGATAAGTTGGTAATTGCTTGAGTTGATGCAAGCCAATGACAGCATTGACATCGGTGAGATTATCTTTGCCACCAAGAACATCAACATCCATCCCATCCATGCCATGACGAGTTAAGCCCTGAAGGCGAAATTTTTCAGCCAACTTGGCCTCATCAAGATTATTGAGAACAAGGCAGCCACCCTCGATAGTTGTTAGGTTCTTATTCGCCTGAAAACTAAAGCTAACAAGATCGCCAAAGCTACCAATCTTCTTGCCATTCCATTGAGAGCCAAAAGCTTGTGCTGCATCTTCAATCACGCGCAATTGATGTTGCTGGGCAATTGCATAGAGCTGATCCATATTCACAGGCAGTCCAGCCAAATACACTGGCATGATGGCACGGGTTTTACTAGTGACGGCAGCAGCAATTTTGTTGAGGTCAATATTTCTGGTGAGCGGATCAATATCGACAAATACAGGTTTGGCACCAACGCTCAAAATCACATTTGAGGTCGCGACCCAAGAGATCGGAGTAGTAATGACTTCATCACCTTCACCAATGCCTGCAACTTGCAGAGCAATCTTCATTGTTGCTGTGCCGTTGGCAAAACAACGCACTGGACGACCGCCAAAATATTCACTCAATGTTGCTTCAAACTCTGCTAATTTTGGACCTGAAGTAACCCAACCAGAGCGTAATACTTGTGCGACCGCATCAATCGTTTCTTGATTAAAGCTGGGGCGCGTAAAGGGAATGAAAGTGGGGGAGGTGTTGGCCATATTGATTAATATTACTGGAAACCTTATTGCCTCAGATTTGACGCATCAGGATGCTTCACAATCACCCTTCGTGAATCACGATCGACCTCTTGCATTGGAAAGCCGATCTTTTGTAATGCATCGTACTGTTCAGGAACCATGATGGCGTAGGCTGAAAGGTCTTCGCTCCAGCGGGTAATGAAATCCTCTAAAGTGGGAAGCCATAGTTCTGGTTGCGCAGTAACGCCAAAGCGTAATTCATCTGGATCTTCCACCATGATCATGGTTCTATTGAGATAAAACGGCATGGTGTGATCTAAAAGGCGCACTGAATATAGATTCACATTGGGTGGGATGCTGGCTTTGACGCGGTTTGCTAAATCAATGCCTGACACTGCGCGCCCCAGAGTTTCATGACCTGTGCCTGCGATGATGGCGCATAAGAAAAAACCACTAGCAAAGTTGAGAATGCTAGCAAGTCCATTGCGTTTTGCTTGTATGACTGCCAGCAAGCTAAAGCCAACAAGCGCAATTAATGCAGCAATTACCCAATGGGTATATTGCGCGTAGGCATCAATTTCATCTGGCCTGGCTTGTTGGCTAATTTCGGATAAGAAGAAAAATCCACTGCAACCTAAAACTGCAAACCCAATCATTTGCAATTTCCAGGAAAGCGTGAGGGAGTTGGTGTCACCCAAAATACGATCTAGGCGATTGCCAATCAGTAGGGCAAGCGCAGGAAAGATGGGGATGATGTAGCCGGGTAATTTGGATTGAGAGACGCTAAAGAAGGCAAAAATAACAGCGAACCAGCAAACCAATAACCAACTGCTTGAGAATCCCCGCTGGCGTTCTTGCCATGCTTGTGCAATTGCACCTGGAATTTGAAATACCCAAGGCAGAATACCAATCAGAAGCAGTGGTACAAAGTAATAAATTGGGCCCGTTCTGCTGTGCGCATCCTGTGTAAAGCGTTGAAGATGTTCATGAATAAAGAAAAATTCCAGAAACTCGGGATTGCGCAGTGCCACCATAACAAACCACGGCGCTGTGATGATCAAGTAGATTGCGATACCGCTAA
Source organism: Polynucleobacter sp. (assembly GCF_018500155.2). Classification (GTDB taxonomy): domain Bacteria; phylum Pseudomonadota; class Gammaproteobacteria; order Burkholderiales; family Burkholderiaceae; genus Polynucleobacter. The sequence goes on along the minus strand of NZ_JAHBAK020000012.1, from coordinate 21,680 downwards.
TCAGTTTTAATCGTGTCCAGATTTTCCAATCCCAGGCACTAATTGAATAAGCTACGAACACCATTGCTGGTATTGCTCCTCCAATCAGACCTTTGGAGAGCGTTGCTAGCGCCATAAAGATCCAGCAAGCCCACATCCAGTTGCGTAACTGAGTTTTGCTTTGCGCATTCTGCGCGAGCAATAGACTGCAAAGTGCTGCCACTAAAAATGCGGAGAGACCCATATCTAGGGAATTAAAGTGGCCGCTAATAATCCACATTGGGCTTGATGCCAAAACAATGGCTGCCAACCAACCGGCTCGAGCGTTGAAAATCCGTGAACCGGTAAATCCAATCAGCAAGATGGTAAAAAATCCGGTGAGACCGGACCATAGCCTTGCCTGCCATTCGCCTATTCCAAAAAATTGAAAGGTTGCGGCAGTAGCCCAAATTTGAAGAGGAGGTTTCTCAAAATATTTATAGCCGTTATAGCGAGGGGTGATCCAGTCGCCAGTCAGCAACATTTCTCTAGCCATTTCTGCATAGCGCCCTTCATCCGAAGGGATGAGGTGTCGATAGTTCAAAGTTCCAAACCAAAACAAGGCAAAAATAATGACAAATGCCAATCCCGTTGCAGGGTGCAATGTGAAAGTTTGGCGATTTTGCCCAAATTGCATTAATGGGACTCCACTAAGAGGGCTAACAGCACTTGACGCCCTTCGCCCACCAGAATGTTGTACGTTCTGCAGGCAGCCTGAGAATCCATGATTTCAAAGCCAATTTTGGCGGTAATTAAGGGGTTTAATAGTTCAGGCTTTGGAAAGCGCTGACGGCTGCCCGTGCCAATCAGGACTAATTCGGGTTTGAAATCAACCATTTGGGCAAAATGGCCGGCTTCTAGCTCTTCAAAGGATTTGACTGGCCACTCGGAAATAGCCCCATCAGACTTCAATATGACTGCGTGGTCATATGGGATCTGGTTGATCTCCACATAGCCATTGCCATAGCCAGTGATCGCATTGGCTCCTGAATGGGGGTCAGATTGAAGCTTCAAGTGGACTCTCTGTCATAATTATGTGGATTATAGCTAGCTGTTTTTCCCAAGATTTCAAGAACTTACCATTTAATCGATCGTGAAACCCGTCCTTAAGTCCCAAAAATTGAATCATGTCTGTTACGACATTCGTGGGCCTGTGCTCGAGCTTGCTCAGCGCATGGAGGAGGAGGGCCACAAGATCATTAAATTAAACATTGGAAATGTAGGGGTATTTGGCTTTGATCCCCCAGAAGAAATCCAGTTAGACATGATTCGCAATCTCAGTAATGCATCTGCTTACTCAGATTCAAAAGGTATTTTTGCTGCTCGCAAAGCCATCATGCAGTATTGCCAAGAAAAAGGCATTCAAGGGGTAGCGTTAGATGACGTTTATACCGGTAACGGTGTTTCTGAGCTCATCGTGCTATCGATGAATGCTTTACTCAATGATGGTGATGAGGTGTTGGTACCAACCCCAGATTATCCTTTATGGACCGCTGCTGTCAGTTTGTCTAGCGGAACACCAGTGCACTACCTTTGTGATGAGTCAAAAGAGTGGGCGCCTGATTTAAATGATTTGCGTAAAAAAATTACGCCACGCACAAAAGCGATTGTGGTGATTAACCCAAATAATCCCACTGGTGCAATTTATTCCAAAGAGGTATTGCTTGAGCTCACACAAATTGCGCGTGAGCATGGTTTGATTCTCTTTGCTGATGAAATCTACGACAAAATGTTGTACGACGGCGCAAAGCATATTTCCTTGGCTTCTTTATCAAACGATGTAGTGGTGATCACCTTTAATGGTCTCTCAAAGAACTACCGTTCTTGTGGCTACCGGGCTGGCTGGATGGTGGTCTCAGGTGACAAGGCAATGGTTCATGATTACATCGAGGGCTTGAATATGTTGGCGTCGATGCGCTTGTGCGCAAACGTACCCGGGCAATATGCCATTCAAACAGCATTGGGTGGATATCAAAGCATTAATGATTTGGTCAATGAAGGCGGACGCCTTGCAAAGCAACGTGATCTTGCATGGCAGTTGATTACCGATATTCCTGGCGTGACTTGTGTCAAACCAAAATCTGCTTTGTATTTATTTCCAAAATTAGACCCAGAAATTTATCCTATTGAGGATGATCAGCAGTTTGTTGCGGATCTTCTTAAGGAAGAGAAAGTATTGTTAGTGCAAGGCTCTGGATTTAATTGGGGTAAGCCTGATCATTTCCGTGTGGTGTTCTTGCCGCATGAAGATGTACTGAGAGAGGCAATTGGTCGTCTCGCACGTTTTTTAGAAAGATATCGCAATAAACATAGCCACAAGGCTTCTTCAACCGCAGCAAAGGCATCATGAAACCGATTCAAGTAGGTCTATTAGGTATTGGCACCGTTGGTGGTGGCGTATTCACTGTTCTCGAGCGTAATCAAGATGAGATTACTCGTCGTGCTGGTCGTGGGATTCGTATTAATACTGTCGCTGATTTAAATGTAGAGCGCGCTAAAGAAATTGTTCAGAACCGTGCGCAGATCGTGAACGATGCGCGCGCTGTCATCAACAATCCTGAAATCGATATCGTAGTTGAATTGATTGGCGGCTATGGCATCGCAAAAGACTTGGTTTTAGAAGCAATTGCAGCAGGCAAACATGTAGTTACCGCAAATAAAGCTTTGATTGCTGTCCATGGCAATGAAATCTTCAAAGCCGCACAAGCTAAGGGCGTTATGGTGGCTTTTGAGGCTGCCGTTGCTGGCGGCATACCTATCATTAAGGCATTGCGCGAAGGCCTAACAGCTAACCGCATCGAGTGGATTGCCGGCATCATTAATGGCACAACGAATTTCATTCTCTCTGAGATGCGTGACAAAGGATTGGACTTTGAAACAGTTCTTAAAGAAGCGCAGCGTTTAGGTTACGCTGAAGCAGATCCTACTTTTGATATTGAAGGAGTGGATGCTGCCCATAAGGCGACGATTATGAGTGCGATTGCATTTGGTATTCCGATGCAATTTGAAAAGGCGCACATTGAAGGTATTACTAAATTAGCTGCTATTGATATTCGCTACGCAGAGCAATTGGGTTATCGTATTAAGTTGCTTGGTATTGCGAAGAAAACACCAACCGGCGTGGAATTGCGTATTCACCCTACATTGATACCTGCAAAACGTTTAATTGCTAACGTTGAGGGCGCAATGAATGCAGTGCAAGTATTTGGTGATGCTGTTGGCACCACGCTCTACTACGGTAAAGGCGCTGGTTCAGAGCCAACTGCCTCTGCTGTGATTGCTGATTTAGTCGATATCACACGTTTATTAAGTGCTGATGCTGAGCATCGCGTGCCTTATTTGGCCTTTCAGCCAGATGCTGTTCAGAACACTCCAGTTTTACCTATTGGCGAGATCTCGACGAGCTATTACCTGCGTATGCGTGTGGCAGACCAAGCTGGCGTGTTAGCAGATATCACCAAAATTTTGGCTGCACATGGAGTATCCATTGATGCGCTTTTGCAAAAAGAAGCCGATGAAGGTGAGAGTCAAACTGATTTGGTAGCTCTGACTCATGAAACCAAAGAGAAAAACATGCTTGCAGCCATTAAAGAGATTCAAAATCTCAAAACAGTGGCGGGCGAAGTTGTGAAGATTCGTTTAGAAAACCTCTCTTAATTTAATCCATGCGTTACCAATCTACTCGTGGCAACAGTCCACAACAATCCTTTCTAGAAATATTGTTAGGTGGATTGGCGCCAGATGGCGGTTTGTATTTACCTGTGCAGTATCCCCAAATTACTCCAGCACAATTAGATGCATGGCGCGGCCTATCTTATGCAGATTTGGCTTATGAAATCCTAAGCTTGTATTGCGACGATATTCCTGAAAACGATCTTCGTGCTTTATTGCGTAAAACCTATACCGAACAGGTGTACTGCAATGGTCGCCCGCAAGATAACGCAAAAGACATTACTCCATTGCATTGGCTCGGTGAGGAGCATGGAACACGTATTGGTTTACTGAGTCTTTCAAATGGCCCCACCTTAGCATTTAAAGATATGGCTATGCAGTTGCTGGGCAATTTGTTTGAATATGCATTGAAGCGTGCAGGTCAAACACTCAATATCTTGGGCGCAACTTCGGGTGATACTGGTAGTGCCGCTGAATACGCCATGCGTGGCAAAGAAGGCGTTCGGGTATTTATGCTCTCGCCAAGAGGCAAGATGAGTGCGTTTCAATCTGCGCAAATGTACTCGCTACAAGACCCAAATATTTTTAACTTGGCGGTCGCTGGTGTCTTTGATGATTGCCAGGATATTGTCAAGGCAGTGAGTAATGATCACGCATACAAAGCAAAACATCAAATTGGCACAGTCAATTCGATTAATTGGGGTCGGGTCGTTGCCCAAGTGGTTTATTACTTCCAGGGTTATTTGCTAGCGACGAAGTCGAGTGCTGAAAAAGTGTCATTCACTGTGCCTTCTGGAAATTTTGGCAACGTTTGTGCTGGCCATATTGCTCGCATGATGGGATTACCCATCGAGCATTTGGTGGTTGCTACCAATGAAAACGATGTATTGGATGAATTCTTCCGCACGGGTGTTTATCGCGCCAGAAAGTCTGCTGAAACACTGCATACTTCCAGTCCATCCATGGATATCTCCAAAGCAAGTAACTTTGAGCGTTTTGTTTTTGATTTCATGGGGCAAAATGGCGCAGCAACTGCTGCAATGTTTAAGCAAGTGGATACAACGGGTGGTTTCGATATTTCGAAAGAAGCTGTCTTTAAAGAGCTTGGCAAGTATGGCTTCCAATCAGGGCGTAGCACTCATGCAAATCGCTTGGATACTATCCGTGATATCGAGAAAAAATATGGTGTCATGATTGATACGCATACTGCTGATGGCGTGAAAGTCGCTCGCGAACATTTGCAAGCAGGCATTCCGATGCTGGTGTTAGAGACCGCTTTGCCAATCAAATTTGAAGAAACGATTGAGGAAGCTTTGGGTCGTCCCGCCGAGTGCCCGCCTGCATTCAAAGACATTAAATCAAAACCGCAGCGTGTGGTGAATATCGATGCTGATGTTCATCAGGTGAAAGAATTTATTACAAAACACGTAAACTAAAACTCACGTTTTCTCTCGTTTAATTCTTTACTGATATCTCATGGCGATGAATAAGCCCCCTATGTTGACGGCGCAGCAGGCTTTAGAGCATCTGCTTTCGCATGCACAGCCCGTGACAGAGACGCAAGAAGTAAAAACTCAAGAGGCGCTAGGACGCATTCTTGCTGATAACGTGTCTAGTTTGGTCGATGTCCCACCGCTAGATAACACTTCAATGGATGGCTATGCTGTTCGCACAGCAGATACGCAAAGTTCGGGTAGCCTTTTGAGGGTTGCGCAGCGTATTCCTGCGGGATCGGTTGGTACTCAGCTAGAGCCTGGTACAGCTGCACGAATTTTCACTGGCGCTCCTGTTCCACCAGGTGCAGATGCAGTGGTCATGCAAGAAGATTGTGAGGTTGTTGAAGGTGCTCATGATCAAGTTCAGATCAACACTGTCCCGAATCTTGGGCAGTGGATCCGTCGTCGTGGCGAAGATCTTACGGTTGGTAAAACTGCATTAAGTGCCGGCACCTATTTACGCCCCCAGGAACTAGGTGTTGCTGCATCAGCAGGTTTAACGCATTTACTTGTGAAGCGTCGTGTTAAAGTCGCCGCTTTTTTTACTGGCGATGAATTAGCATTACCTGGAGAACCACTGAAGCCGGGTGGTATCTATAACTCCAATCGCGATACTTTATTGGCCTGCCTTAAATCTTTAGGATGCGATGCCACCGATTTGGGAATAGTCCCAGATCGCTTGGAGGCTACTCGCCAAGCATTGCGTAATGCCAGCCAAGATCATGACCTGATTATTACTTCTGGCGGAGTTTCAGTTGGGGAAGAGGATCATATCAAGCCTGCAGTGACTGCGGAGGGGCGTTTAGATCTCTGGCAAATTGCTATTAAACCAGGCAAGCCTTTGGCATTTGGCGCGGTTCGCAAATCGAATCAGTCGGCAGATGGTGAGGCCTGGTTTATTGGCTTACCTGGTAACCCTGTATCTAGTTTTGTCACTTTCTTATTATTTGTCCGCCCATTTATTTTGAAGTTGCAGGGGCGAGAGGCAAAAACTCCCCAGTCCTATTTCATGCGAGCCGATTTTGATTGGCCCAAAGCAGATCGTCGTAATGAGTTTTTAAGAGTCAAAGTGAATGCCCATGGCGGTTTAGACTTGTTCCCGAATCAAAGCTCTGGAGTTCTGACCAGCGCCTCTTGGGGTGATGGCCTAGTAGACTGCCCACCAGGACAACCCTTTAAAAAAGGGGATTTGGTGAAGTACATCCCTTTTGATGCACTCCTTCATTAATCAGTTTACGATGACTGCATGAAACTGGAATTGCGTTTTTTTGCCTCCTTGCGTGAAGCATTGGGTACCTCTCAAGAATCAATTGAGGTACCTATATCCGTCTTAACGATTGCCGATTTAAGATCTCACTTGGCGCAAAGGGGAGAGTTGTGGTCCCATACATTGGCTGAAGGCAAGGCTATTCGCTGTGCATTGAATCATCATATTGTTGATCCGAGTACAGCATTACAAGAAGGCGCAGAAGTTGCTTTCTTTCCTCCGGTAACTGGTGGCTAATATGCCTATCAGAATTCAAGAAAAAGATTTTGACATCAGTGCAGAGATTGCTGCGTTACGCAAAGGTGATGCAAGGGTGGGTGCTGTGGCTTCATTCTTAGGGACCGTGCGTGATATGAATGACGGCAGTCAAGTGCAGGAAATGGTTCTAGAGCATTACCCTGGCATGACTGAAAAAGCATTAGAAGAAATTGCTTCACAAGCAAAAGCGCGTTGGGATATATACGACACCTTAGTGATTCATCGTATCGGACCTCTCTTGCCCGAGGATCAAATTGTATTAGTTGTCGTGACTAGCGCTCATAGGGGTGAGGCATTTGCCGCTTGTGAGTTCATCATGGATTACCTCAAAACTGCAGCCCCGTTTTGGAAGAAAGAAAATACAGCAGAAGGGGCGCGTTGGGTTGATGCTCGTGTATCTGATGATATTGCGCTCGAGCGTTGGAAAAAGTAATCAGCATTTTTATCATTGTTTTATTTGACTTTATCAGAATGAAAAAAATACTTGCACTCTTGCTGGGTTTTACTGCTCTTCATGTATTGGCCAATGTGGATCGCCCAAACGCCCAGGTTGATACAGGGCTTTTGCAGGGGGCTGTTGAGCACAATATGCAAGTGTTTAAAGGTATTCCCTATGCAGCGCCACCTGTTGGAGAGTTGCGCTGGCGTCCACCTCAACCTGCTAAACCTTGGGTGGGGACACGTGATGCAAGTCAATTTGGCCCTTCATGTCCACAGCCTTATGTGAAAAATTTAAGCACGGGTTTGAATTTACCTGGCGATGAAAATTGTCTACATCTCAATGTGTTTGCGCCACTGAAATCATCTCAGAATTTGCCAGTCATGGTCTGGATTCATGGAGGTGGTATGTTGGTTGACGGTGCAAGGGACGCACAGTTCACGCCAATCAATTTGACTAAAAATGGCGTCATCGTTGTCACTTTTGATTACCGCCTAGGATCCCTTGGTTTTTTTGCTACCAAAGAGTTGATTGAAGAGGCGAAAAATAATGGCGAGCCAGTCGGCAACTATGGCACGATGGATCAAATCGCCGTTCTTAAATGGGTAAAGAAGAATATTGCTGCATTTGGCGGAGATCCCAATAACGTCACTATTTTTGGCGAGTCTGCTGGCGGTCGAAGTGTGACTTGGTTGATGGTCTCTGATGCGGCTCGAGGGTTGTTTCATAGGGCGATTGCGGAAAGCGCCCAACAAAGTCCTTTGCGGGGCTTAACGCAAAAGCATTTGGGTATGACGCCGCAGATTGAGATTGATGCTAAATACATGAATGCTCTTGGAGTAAAGTCGCTTAAAGAGCTGCGCAGCTTACCTGCAAATAAATTGGTTCTTACTGGAGCAGACTTTGAAAAGGGCGAGTTTGGTGGACCCTTTGTGGATGGTCAAATTATTCCTGGCGATCCCGTGCCGTTATTTGCTGCGGGCAAGCAAGCCAAAGTGCCATTTATGATTGGTACTAATTCTTGGGATTCCAGTTTTTTGGTTCCCAGCCAGCCACCCATTGAAGCGCTTGCCAAAAAGTTGCATGAAAGTCCAAAAAAAATTCAAGCACTTTATTCAAGGGTGCAAGATAAATGCATTGAATCATCAGATATTTTGGGTGATCTACTTTATCGTGGTAGCACTAAGTTATTAGCCGACAGCATGAATGGAGTTGCCCCAGGATATGCCTATTACTTTGATTACCTGACGAAAAATATTCGACCAGCATACCCGGGCGTTCCTCATACATTTGAGATTAGCTATGTATTCGGTAGCTATGGGTTGATGCCACAAGCTCCAAACAAACCTGAATCAGGCGCCGATCGTTGTGCTCTGATTGAAAAGGCAACCGCTGATTTAAAGCAAAAAAGTGTGTGGTCAAAATATTGGTATCCCATTACCAATAAGAATGATCCAAAAGATATCGCCATGTCTGAAAGAATGTCAGCTAGTTGGGCTGCTTTTGCCAAGACAGGTAACCCCAATGTTCCAGGTCAAGCAAATTGGCCAACCTACAGCCTGAAATCAGATGTGATGCGCTATTTTTCTGATGATCAAGAAACCATCACTGGGTTACTGAAAGAGCGCGTCTCTTATCAAATTCTGCACTTGCGAGAGATGTTTGCACTTGAGCGCCTCAAAGACGCGTTTTAAAGAAATCTAATTTTTCCTGCCTAGGAAGGCTCTTTAGCCTCATTTCTGCTTTAGAGGCCTCAGATCGATTTGGGTGTTCTTGAGTGGCCAGCAGCACGACTGGTCTGCGAGATCTTGTATACCGCGCACCTAAGCCTGAATTATGTGCCGCCAGACGATGCTCCAGTCGATTGGTGATGCCCGCATAGTAGCTGCCATCGGAACACTCTAGAAGGTAGACAAGCCAGCTCAAAATAGTCCAAATAAGGGTTAAAAAAGGCTATTTAAGCCTTGAAATTGATGATATTGCCCTTATATTCTATAGATAGAAATACAGAAATAAATGAGGCATAACAATGAGAATAGATAAATTAACGACGAAATTTCAACAGGCTTTAAGTGAAGCCCAAAGTATTGCTTTAGCAAAAGATAACCAATATATCGAGCCGGCCCACGTTTTGTTGGCCATGTTACGCGACTCCGATGGAGGCGCTAAGAGTTTGCTCACCCGTGCAGGTGTTAACGTTCCTGGTCTTGAAAAAGGTGTCGAAAAAATCATTTCGAACTTACCAGAGGTGCAAGGCACCAGCGGAGAAGTGCAGGTCGGGCGTGATCTAAGTAATTGGTTGAACTTGTGTGAAAAAGAAGCCAATAAACGCAATGATCAATTTATTGCTGGCGAACTCTTTTTGTTGGTCGTGGCTGATGATAAGGGTGAGCTTGGAAAAGTAGCACGAGAAAATGGATTAAATCGTAAATCATTAGAAGCGGCCATTGATTTGGTTCGCGGAGGAGAGTCAGTGAATAGTGCAGATGCTGAAGGTCAGCGCGAGGCCTTAAAAAAATATACCGTCGACTTAACCGAGCGGGCGCGTATGGGCAAGCTCGATCCTGTCATTGGTCGCGATGATGAAATTCGTCGCACCATTCAGATCTTGCAGCGTCGTGGCAAAAATAATCCAGTGCTCATTGGTGAGCCGGGCGTGGGCAAAACCGCGATTGTGGAGGGTTTAGCGCAACGCATAGTGAACGGAGAAGTCCCTGAGACCCTTAAAGATAAAAGGGTGTTGGTATTGGATATGGCACTGTTGTTAGCTGGCGCTAAATACCGTGGTGAGTTTGAAGAGCGGCTCAAAGCTGTTCTGAGTGATGTTGCTAAGGATGAGGGCCAAACCATCATCTTTATTGACGAGATTCATACGATGGTTGGCGCTGGTAAGAGCGATGGTGCGATGGATGCTGGCAATATGCTCAAGCCTGCTTTGGCTCGTGGTGAATTACATTGCATCGGCGCAACTACATTGGATGAGTATCGCAAATACATTGAGAAAGATCCTGCGCTTGAGCGACGCTTCCAAAAAGTGATGGTTGAAGAGCCCAGTGTTGAAGCAACGATTGCGATTTTGCGTGGTTTGCAAGAGCGTTATGAGCTTCACCATGGAATTGAAATCACTGATCCTGCCATTGTTGCTGCCGCTGAGTTGTCACATCGCTACATCACCGATCGTTTCTTGCCAGATAAGGCAATTGATTTGATTGATGAGGCAGGTTCACGTATTCGCATGGAGATTGATTCCAAACCAGAGGTGATGGATAAGTTAGATCGCCGTTTAATTCAGCTCAAAATTGAGCGTGAAGCCGTGAAAAAAGAGAAGGACGAGGCCTCTCAGAAACGCTTGGGTTTGATTGAAGACGAGATCAAGCGTTTAAGTGCTGAGTATGCTGATCTAGAGGAAATTTGGAAGGCCGAAAAGGGCGCTGTCTTGGGTGCTGCACAGCTGAAAGAAGAGATTGAAAAAGTTCGTGCAGAAATTGCTAAATTGCAGCGTGAGGGTAAGCTCGAAAAAGTAGCTGAATTGCAATATGGCAAGTTGCCTGAATTAGAAGCTAAGCTAAAGTCTGCAGCCGCGGCGGAAGCTAAGGGCGATAAAGACGGTGTTGTAAAGAATAAGCTTTTACGTACCCAAGTAGGCGCTGAAGAAATTGCAGAGGTAGTTTCTCGCGCGACTGGCATCCCAGTATCCAAGATGATGCAGGGTGAACGTGACAAACTTTTAAAGATGGAAGAGTTGCTGCACAAGCGTGTTGTTGGACAGGATGAAGCAATTCGTGCGGTATCTGATGCGATTCGTCGTTCACGTGCGGGTTTGGCAGAAGAGAATCGTCCTTATGGCTCTTTCCTCTTTCTTGGACCTACCGGTGTTGGTAAGACTGAACTCTGTAAAGCATTGGCTGGCTTCTTGTTTGATAGTGAAGACCACTTAATCCGTATTGATATGAGTGAGTTTATGGAGAAGCACAGCGTTGCGCGCTTGATTGGCGCCCCTCCAGGCTATGTTGGCTATGAGGAAGGTGGTTACCTCACTGAACAAGTGCGTCGTCACCCATATAGCGTCATTTTGTTTGATGAAATTGAAAAAGCGCATCCAGATGTCTTTAATGTGCTCTTGCAAGTATTGGATGATGGTCGTTTGACGGATGGTCAAGGTCGCACTGTTGATTTTAAGAACACAGTGATCGTGATGACTAGCAATATTGGCTCACATCTCATTCAGTCAATGGCAGATAAGAAGCAGTCCGAAATTAAAGAAGCCGTGTTTGAGGAGTTAAAGAACCATTTCCGTCCTGAGTTCTTAAATCGTATTGATGAAATCGTAGTGTTCCATGGATTGGGCAAAGATAATATCGCTAATATTGCGAAGATCTTGCTTAAAAATCTCTCCGAGCGCTTGGCTAGAGTCGATATGCAATTGGAAGTCAGTGATGCTGCTCTGAGTAAATTGGCAGAGGTGGGTTTTGATCCGATCTTTGGAGCAAGACCACTGAAACGGGCAATCCAGCAGCATATTGAAAACCCAGTTTCCAAGATGATTTTGGAAGGCAAGTTTGGACCCAAGGATGTGGTGCCAGTAGATGTGGACAAAAAAGGCGACTTTAGCTTTACGCGTCAGGTTCACTAAGCTTTTGCAGGAATGATCCTGCACCTGTAAACTCGGTACATGACTGTTGCGCTTAGTGGGCGTGCCAGTGATGTCCGGGTTATTGGTCTCATTAGCCTAGCGCACGGCAGCTCCCATTTTTTTCATTTAGTGCTTCCCCCCATGTTTCCATGGTTGAAGGATGCGTTCGCTTTGAGTTATGCCGAACTTGGCATACTCATGTCGATCTTCTTTGTCGTATCTTGTGTTGTACAAGCCGCTTCGGGATTTTTGGTAGATCGAATTGGTGCAAGGCCAGTGTTATTTACAGGCATCGGCTTGCTTGTACTTGCGGCACTGATTTATTCACAAAGTAATGGCTACGGAATGTTGATTATCGGAGCTGTAATTGCGGGATGCGGTAACGGTATTTTTCATCCAGTAGATTACACCCTCATTAACCATAAAGTTTCACCACCGAACTTGCCCTATGCATATTCGATGCATGGCGTTACTGGTTACTTGGGTTGGGCAGCAGCCCCTGCATTTATGGTGGGCATCGCACAACTATCTGATTGGCGCATTGCCTTCTTAGCTGCTGCCATATTGGAGGCCATCATCCTTGTAGTCTTATGGATGAATAGGGGTCAATTATTAGATAACGTTAAAGAACGTCATGAGCATAGCCGCTCGCACGCTGAACATTCGGGCCTGTTGCCTGAAAGCGCCTTTGCTTTCTTGAAGTTACCAGCGGTATGGCTTTGCTGGGCTTTCTTTTTCTTTAGTATGGCTTCCACTTCTAGTTTGCAATCGTTTGCCCCCAGTGCACTCTTTAATATCTATCAAGTGCCATTAACGTTAGGAAGTTATTACATCACCTTGCTTGCCTTAGGTAGTGCAGGAGGTGTTTTGTTTGGGGGCTTTCTTGCTGCTAAATTACAGGCGCCAGAAAAAATTGTTTCATCTTGCCTCTCCATCACCGTAATCATGTGTTTGGCTTTAGCAACAGGCTTTGTTTCGCCCGGTCTGATTCCTATTATTTTCTTTATGCTTGGATTTGGTTATGGAGTAGTTGCTCCATCACGCGATCTATTGGTAAAGAGGGCAACCCCTCAAGGAGTTGCTGGACGCGTCTATGGCATTGTGTATTCCGGTATTGATTTGGGTGCAGCGGTGGGCCCATTCATCTTTGGCATGTTTATGGATGCTGGACTACCCAAGGCGCTATTCATAGGCATTGTGTTATTCCAACTACTCATCATTCCTACAGTTTTTACCGTTTCAGCAAAGAGTGCTCCCAAGGCCAACGCGGCATCGTAAGATTTCATAATACGAAACGGTATTACACTGCGTAAAATTCAATGCTGCTTAGGAGATGCCGTTTCATTTCGTTGCTTGAATAGCCATTTCATATTATAAAAAAGTATTTCTAAGTAACTGAATTTATTCAGTTAAATTTTTTTCTATAAATTGTTTATTTCTCTTGCTGAGTTTAAATAAGTCTCTAAACTCTTATATAAGACATAAGACTTAAAACATCTTAAAAGTCACATATTTGAAGTACTTGTTTAACTTAGGGAGAAAAACATGGCAGATCGCAAAGCTGAAATTGCAGCAATTCAAAAAGACTGGGATACCAATCCACGCTGGAAGGGTATTAAACGTGGCTATACCGCTGAGGACGTAGTACGTCTTCGTGGCTCATTAAAGATTGAGCACACATTGGCTAAGCATGGCGCAGAAAAATTGTGGGACCTCGTGAATAACGAAGCTTATGTGAACTGTTTAGGTGCTCTCACCGGCGGTCAAGCAATGCAACAGGTGAAGGCTGGCATTCAAGCAATCTATCTGTCTGGTTGGCAAGTTGCTGCTGACGGTAACTCTTATGCAGCGATGTATCCAGATCAATCTTTGTACCCAGTAGATTCTGTTCCTAAGATGGTTGAGCGTATTAATAACTCATTCCAACGTGCAGATGAGATTCAAACTGAAAAAGGTATTAATCCTGGCGATGCAGGTTATATCGACTACTACGCACCTATCGTAGCTGACGCTGAAGCAGGTTTCGGTGGTGTATTGAATGCATTTGAATTAGCTAAAGCGCTCATTAAGCAAGGCGCGGCTGGCGTTCACTTTGAAGACCAATTGTCTTCTGTGAAAAAATGCGGTCACTTGGGTGGTAAGGTATTGTTGCCAACAACAGAATCCGTACAGAAATTGATCGCAGCTCGTTTGGCTGCTGACGTGATGGGTGTTCCAACCATTATTTTGGCTCGTACCGATGCTGAAGCAGCGGACTTGTTGACATCTGACTATGATGAAAACGATAAGCCATTCTTGACTGGTGAGCGCACTGCAGAAGGTTTTTACAAGACTCGCAAAGGCTTGGATCAAGCAATCTCACGTGGCTTAGCATATGCTGAATACGCTGATATGGTTTGGTGTGAAACTGGTACGCCTGACTTAGATTTTGCACGTCAATTTGCTGAAGCTATTCGTGCGAAGTTCCCAGGAAAGATGTTGGCATACAACTGCTCACCATCATTTAACTGGAAGAAGAACTTGGATGATGCAACCATTGCGAAATTCCAACGTGAGTTGGGTGCTATGGGCTACAAGTATCAGTTCATTACTCTCGCTGGTATTCACTCAATGTGGTACAACATGTACGACTTGGCGCAAGATTACTCCAAGCGCGGCATGACTGCTTATGTTGAGAAAGTACAAGAGCCAGAATTTGCTGCACGTGATCGTGGTTACACATTCGTTTCACACCAGCAAGAGGTTGGTACTGGTTACTTCGATGATGTAACAACTGTGATTCAAGGCGGTAAGTCTTCTGTTACCGCATTGACCGGTTCTACTGAAGAAGAGCAGTTCCATTAAGAATCCCTAAGTAGTTTGTAGTAGCAGTAACAACATTACTGCCACGGCATCTAAATTACCCCATAAGGGTGACTTAGATGCCGTTTTCGTTTACATTCCTCATATGTCTAATTGCCCACTTTGTACGCAAGCACACAAGCCTGAAGAGGGCGAACTCATTTGGCGAGGTGACGACTGCCGGATTATTTTGGTAAATGACCCCAATCTCCCAGGTTTTTGCAGGGTGATATGGAATCGACATGTGCCCGAAATGTCAGATCTCACTTATGGCGAGCGTGAGCACATTATGTCTTTGGTGTTTGCTGTTGAAGAGGTGATTCGTGATGTCATGCAACCCGATAAGGTCAACCTTGCCGCGTTGGGGAATATGGTGCCCCATATTCACTGGCATGTGATTCCTAGATTCAAGGATGACGCCTACTTTCCGGGATCAGTTTGGTCCACCAAAACTCAAGAGACTTCAAAAGCAAATGTAGAGCAGCGAATTGCATTAGCTGCAAAATTACCAGCAGCGATTCGCCACGAGATATCGCAAATGTATTAAATCAGGCGCTTGAGGGCCTCAAGGTAATTTTCGGGGTTTAATGGTTTGCCTTCACGTTGCGCTTCCCACATGACTTGCCCTAAGCATTCCATCATGCTGTGTTGTGCCTCATGCATGGAACCTAATTTTTGTGACAATTTCTCCGCTATTGCTTTGATGCCAGGAGGCTGATCTATCGAGATTTGCTCGCTAATCGATAAATGCATCGATAAATGCAAGAAGGGGTTGGTTTCGCCGCGTTCAGGCGTGTAATCCTGGCTGATAGCGCCTTCAGGGTCAGCCAATAGACTGTGATATTCCGGATGTTGCTCCATCCAGTCTCCAGCAATCGTTTCCATGGGATCCAAAATATGCCCATCAGTTTTCTTTTTCCAGGTATCGCAAAAGAAACGACGGACCTCTTCACGGGTTGGATTAAATATTGCCACGAACTTTTCCTTTGCCAGTCTTTTGTTTAAAGCCACAAAGTGGCTCAACGATACATTGCACACATTCTGGATTGCGTGCCTTGCAAGTGTAGCGCCCATGCAAAATTAACCAATGATGAGCATCCAATAAATATTCCTTAGGTACGCGTTTGAGTAGCTGTTTCTCCACTTCAAGAACATCTTTACCCGGAGCTAAACCAGTGCGATTAGCGACGCGAAATATATGAGTGTCAACGGCAATGGTAGGTTGTCCAAAAGCAGTATTGAGAATGACATTCGCAGTCTTTCTGCCAACCCCTGGTAAGGCTTCTAGTTCCTCGCGGGTTTGAGGAACTTGTCCGCCATGTTTTTCCAGTAAAAGACGACAGGTTTCTTGAATATGCTTGCCTTTGGAGTTAAATAATCCAATGTGCTGGATATAAGGGCGCACACCTTCTTCCCCCAGATTTAAAAGGGCTTGAGGGGTGTTGGCGACTTTGAAAAGTTTTCTGGTGCCCTTGTTGACCGAAACGTCAGTGGCTTGTGCTGATAGCAGCACGGCAATCAAAAGCTCAAATGGGGAACTATATTCCAGTTCAGTTGTTGGCTTTGGGTTGTTGGCTTTGAGTTGCTGAAAAAAGGCAACGCGTTTATCTGGCCCCATCATGACTTTTGTTGTGCTCTAGCAATCGCGGCAGCAATGATGGCGCGCTTTCGTTCCTTTTCTTTTTCTTCTTCAGCACTATTAGGTTGCTCAGCATTCACGGCTGCAAGTTTGTCTGCGGCCTTTTTTGCTAAGCGCTCGTCATTATCACGTTGTTCACGATCAAGACGTTGTTCGCGATCATGATACCGTTGACGGGATATATCGGCTAGCTCTTGAGACCAAGCGTCCCAGCCAGTTTTGTTTTCGGTGATATTAATCATACTGATGCAATCAACCGGGCACGGCGGAATACAAAGGTCGCAACCTGTGCACCAGTCCGTGAGTACCACATGCATTTGCTTGGAGGCACCAACAATTGCATCGACAGGACATGCTTGTATGCAGAGCGTGCATCCAATACATTTCAAAGGATCAATAAATGCTACTGGTCTAGGTCTCTCTACACCGCATTCTGGGTTGATAGTTGGGTGCAGATCAAATGCATCTTGAGGATAGATGGGGGTCAGAACATGGCTTAATCTTTTGATGCCTTCAACACCACCCGGTGGGCATCGGTTTGGCAATGCTTCGCCGCTGGCTAAAGCTTCTGCATAGCCTCGGCAATCTGGATAGCCGCACTTAGTGCATTGGGTTTGAGGCAGTAAATCCTCTAGGCGATCAGCGAGCTCATTCACCTTTTTTGTGGTCATGGCTCTAGAGATCTAGTAAAGCGGGGGCTCAATTGCCCCCTGTGTTGTGTCTGATGAGAGATTCGAATTACGAATGTCTCTTGGTTGCTTGGTGTTCACGTATAAAGGCTTTGATTTTAGGATATACCTTATCGCGCCAACGGCGTCCTGAGAAGATGCCGTAGTGACCAGCACCTGCCACTTCGTAATGGTCCTTACGCTCTTTTGGAATGCCGGCACATAAACCATGTGCAGAACGTGTTTGGCCGCTACCAGAGATATCGTCCAGCTCGCCCTCAACAGTCAGCAGAGCAGTATTTTTAATGTCTTGTGGTTTTACCAACTCGCCTGCCACTTCCCAGGTGCCATTTGGCAACGCATATTCTTGGAATACCGTTTTGATGGTGTCTAAGTAAAACTTCGCATCCAAATCTAATACAGCGTTGTATTCATCATAGAAACGAATATGTGCTTCTGCATCTTCTTCGTCACCACGAACCAGATTTGCAAAATAATCCCAGTGTGATTGCAAATGATTCTGCGGATTCATTGCAATGAATCCGGTGTGTTGCAGGAAGCCGGGATAGACGCGACGTCCAGCACCAGGATAGGTTGGCGGGACTTTGTAGATGACATGGCTCTCAAACCAATCATGCGATTTTTGTTCTGCCAAATTATTAACGGCAGTAGGCGATTTGCGTGCATCAATTGGGCCGCCCATCATGATCATGGAGGCGGGAGTAGCTTCACCAGCAGAAGCCATCAGCGATATGGCGCCTAATGTAGGAACGGTTGGTTGGCAAACAGAAATCACATGTAGATCTTCTGCGCCAATAAATCGAATAAATTCCTGAACATAATGAACGTAGTCATCTAGACCAAACTCGCCCTCGCTCATAGGAACATTGCGAGCATCAATCCAATCCGTGATGTAAACCTTGTGATCTTGCAAGAGAGTGCGAACTGTATCGCGCAATAGGGTGGAGTGATGGCCAGATAAAGGAGCCACAATTAAAACAGAGGGATCTTCTTTGAGTTTCTTGATGGTTTCTACATCATCAGAGAAACGTTTAAAGCGAATTAATTTACAGAATGGCTTGGTAACTTTGGTGATCTCATGAATGGCTACTTCGTGGCCATGGGCCATTACGGAGCGAATGCCAAACTCGGGCTTTTTATAGTTTTTGCCAAGGCGATAAAGAAGTTCATAGCTAGCAGCTAAACGCTCAGATCCTGGAACCTTGGATGCTGGATTAGAGGCATTAACAAAAGCCTCGGAGGCAGCGCGCGCCCATGAGCTGATGGGCTGTAATAAGGCTTTTTGGAACTCGTGTAACTGATAAAGCATGGTACCTCCTGTAAATCGATATAACCGCTAATTAGTTTTTAAGCCAAAACGCGGGCGATTGCTTTAGCTACTTTATCAATATTTTTAGTATTGAGTGCAGCCACGCAGATACGTCCAGTGGAGAGGGCGTAAATACCGTCCTCTTTCTGAAGGCGCTCAACTTGCTCAGCAGTCAAGCCTGAGTAAGAAAACATACCACGCTGCTTTTCGATAAAAGCAAAATCTTGCTTTGCTCCAGCAGCAGCTAATTTTTCTACTAAACCATGGCGCATCGCTTTAATGCGCTCACGCATTTCGGCGAGTTCATCTTCCCAAAGTTGGCGTAACTCAGGTGAATTTAAAACTGCAGCTGCAATTGCAGCGCCATGCGTTGGTGGGTTGGAGTAATTGGTGCGAATCACGCGCTTAAGTTGTGAGAGTACGCGTGTAGATTCATCTTTGCTTTGAGTCACGATAGACAATGCGCCAACACGTTCACCATAGAGTGAGAATGATTTGGAGAAAGAGCTCGATACAAAGAATGACATGCCAGACTCTGCAAAGAGGCGCACAGCAATACCATCTTGCTCAATGCCGGCTGCAAAGCCCTGGTAGGCCATATCCAAAAAGGGAATCAAGCCCTTGTTTTTGCAGATTTCTATCACTTGGCGCCATTGGGCTTCGGTGATGTCTGCGCCTGTTGGGTTGTGACAGCATGCATGCAATAGCACGGTTGTATTTTTTGGGAATGACTCTAAAGATTTCACCATGCCATCGAAATCAACGCCGCGAGTTTTCCCATCAAAGTAGGTGTACTCGACTACGTCAAAACCGGCAGATTCAAAAATACCGCGATGGTTTTCCCAGGTTGGATTGCTGATAGCACACGGTGCATTTAAATTGAGGCGCTTAATAAAGTCGGCACCGACACGTAATGCACCTGTGCCACCAAGACACTCTGCGGTCACTACGCGACCATCTTTAATGAGTTCAGAATCTGCTCCGAACAATAGATTTTGTACTGCACTGTTATATGGGTTTGGACCTTCAATGGGGATGTAGCTACGAGGGGAGTGCTTAGCAACGATGGCTTCTTCCGCTTTAATCACTGCTTTTAAGAGAGGGACCTTACCCTCATCTGTGTAATACACACCCACACCTAAATTCACTTTATCAGGACGCTGATCGGCGACATAGGCTTCTGTGAGGCCAAAAATAGGATCTTTCGGGGCTAGCTGAACTGAGGAAAACAGGGTCATTTGATCTAAAGGGTGATGGTTAAGGGTGAATTATGGGTATTTTGGCTATCTACTGACGTTAAATTGAGCTTAATTGTCTGTTTTTGAGGTCAGAATCAACTATTTCTTAATAAAAACGGCAAAATCAATGTTTGTACAAAATTCGCTGTGAAGAAAACTCACAGATGAAATGATAGCCGAGATGCCCCCAAAGTTGCCCAAAAACGGAACAAAACCACCAGTCGAGGAAGCGCAGAAAATCGCTGTTGCCGACCCCTTGGGTGAGGCCGGCCATGATCTTGACCCTGCCAAGTTTGTAAGCTTTCCAGGGTCCCCATACCAGTTGTACCAGCCCTTTCCTCCAGCGGGAGACCAACCAGCCGCTATTGACGGCTTGGTAGAAGGGATTGAGGATGGATTGACGTTCCAGACCCTTCTTGGGGTCACGGGGTCAGGAAAGACTTTTACGATGGCTAATGTCATCGCTAGGACGGGGCGCCCGGCCATCGTATTTGCCCCAAATAAGACCCTAGCGGCTCAACTTTATAGTGAATTTAGGGAGTTTTTTCCTAAAAACGCTGTCGAGTACTTTGTGAGTTACTACGACTATTACCAGCCTGAGGCTTATGTTCCGCAGCGTGATCTTTTTATCGAAAAAGATTCATCCATTAATGAGCATATCGAGCAGATGCGTTTATCTGCCACAAAAAGTTTATTAGAGCGTCGTGATGTCATTATTGTTGCCACAGTGTCAGCAATTTATGGCATTGGTAATCCGGGTGACTATCACAGCATGGTGATGACATTGCGTCCTGGCGACAAAATGAGTCAGCGTGACATTTTGACTAGACTCATTGCTATGCAGTATGAGCGTAATGAAATGGATTTCAAGCGAGGTGTGTTTCGTGTGCGCGGTGACACGATTGATATTTTCCCTGCTGAACATAATGAATTGGCGGTGCGAGTGGAGCTCTTTGATGATGAAGTAGAGAGCTTGCAGTTTTTTGATCCATTGACGGGAAAAATTCGACAAAAGATTCCACGCTTTACGGTCTATCCAAGTTCTCACTATGTCACACCGCGTGAGACGGTATTGAAAGCAATTGAAACGATCAAAGAAGAATTGCGTATTCGTCTTGATGAGTTTGTTAAAGAGGGTAAATTGGTTGAGGCGCAGCGTCTTGAGCAGCGTACGCGCTTTGACCTAGAGATGCTTAACGAGTTAGGCTTTTGTAAGGGAATTGAGAACTACTCACGCCACCTATCTGGGGCCGCTCCAGGCGAGGCTCCACCCACCCTGGTTGATTACTTGCCAAATGATGCCTTGATGTTCTTAGATGAAAGTCATGTGTTAATTGGGCAACTAAATGCCATGTACAACGGGGATAAATCACGCAAACACACTTTAGTGGAATTTGGCTTTCGCTTGCCTTCGGCGATGGATAACCGTCCACTGAAATTTACTGAGTTCGAAACCAAAATGCGTCAAACCATCTTTGTTTCGGCAACGCCTGCAGAGTATGAGAGCACTCATCAAGGTCAGGTAGTTGAACAAGTTGCTAGACCCACTGGATTGGTTGATCCTGAAATTGAAGTATTGCCTGCAAGCACTCAAGTGGATGATTTACTCAGTCAAATACATGAGCGCGTCAAAGTGGGGGAGCGCGTTTTGGTCACTGTGCTGACCAAACGCATGGCAGAGCAGCTCACTGATTTTCTTTCTGATAACGGTGTGAAGGTGCGCTATGTGCACTCGGACATTGATACTGTTGAGCGAGTGGAAATACTGCGTGACTTGCGTTTAGGGGTCTTTGATGTTTTGGTAGGTATTAATTTGCTGCGTGAAGGTCTAGATATCCCAGAAGTCTCTTTGGTTGCGATTTTGGATGCTGATAAAGAGGGCTTTTTACGTTCCGAGCGATCCTTGATTCAGACCATAGGTCGAGCCGCTCGAAATGTTCGTGGCAAAGCCATTTTGTATGCCGATAAGGTGACTGATTCTATGCGCAGGGCGATGGGCGAAACAGAAAGACGGCGCACCAAGCAGATTTCCTTCAACCAGCTTCACGGAATTGAGCCCAAAGGGGTTCAAAAACGCATTAAAGACATTATTGATGGCGTATATGACGTGAAAGAGAAGCGTCAAGAAATGCAGGTTGAGCAAGAGCGGGCGCGCTATGAAGATATGAGCGAGAAAGATTT
>NZ_JAHBAK020000035.1 GCF_018500155.2 Polynucleobacter sp. | reverse complement strand
TAAGTGCTCGCTGTAATTCAGGAGAATCTTTCTGTCCTTGTGCCATAGCGGCTTTTATATTGAGCTCAAGCAATCCATTGGTGAGCGGTGTGCCGTTGACGGTGGCAAAGAAACTGACGCTATCGGGTGTTTTTGATTGCGCTTTGACTTCATAGGCATGGAACAAAACAGCTAATCCCAAGATCGAATAAGCAGTAATTAATTTGCTAAGTAATTGATTTTTCATGGTGAAATTGTACGGGATCATTACATCAAGTAATATCTCATCCTTATATGACGACTTCCAACTTAACACCCATCGCCTTTGATTACCCCCAGCAAAATGCTGCCGGTGCAACTTGTACTGCCCAGGCATGGGCCAAAGTTCCACCCCATTTAGAGGGATCCCAAAAATCAGCCGTGATTTCGAGGACTAAGGAGCTATTGGTTCAGAAAGATGCGGTTTTGGTAGCTCACTATTATGTGGATGGCGATATTCAGGATCTCGCGTTAGAGACCGGGGGTTTTGTTGCTGATTCTTTAGAGATGGCCCGTTTTGGCAAAAACCACCCCGCCAAGAATCTCATTGTGGCTGGGGTTCGCTTCATGGGCGAAACCGCCAAAATATTAAGCCCTGAAAAGCGGGTCTTTATGCCAGATTTGGAGGCAACCTGCTCCCTTGACTTGGGATGCGATGCCAATGACTTTGCTGCTTTTCGTGCCGCCCATCCTGATCGCCAAGTGGTGGTTTACGCCAATACGAGTGCTGCAGTAAAAGCACAAGCTGACTGGATGGTGACCAGTTCTTGCGCCCTAGCGATTGTTCATCAACTCAAAATAGAGGGTAAAAAGATCCTTTGGGCCCCTGACCGCCATTTGGGTCGATATATTCAAGAGCAAACGGGTGCGGACATGCTGCTATGGAATGGCGCTTGCATTGTCCACGATGAATTTAAGGCTGCTGAATTAGAAATTCTCAAAGCGGCGCATCCCGATGCCATGATCTTGGTGCACCCAGAATCACCTCAAGCGGTAGTGGATCTTGCCGATGTAGTGGGCTCAACTTCTGCCATGATTAAAGCAGTGGTTGAGGGTTCTGCTACTGAATATATCGTGGCCACCGATAAGGGCATCTTGCATCGGATGCGCCAATTGGCCCCGAATAAAAAGTTGATTGAGGCACCTACTGCCGGCAATAGCGCCACTTGTAAGAGTTGTGCTCACTGCCCTTGGATGGCTATGAATGGTTTGCAAGGGATTTTGGACTGCCTAGAAAACGCTTCTGGAGAAATCTTTGTTCCAGAGCCGACTCGCTCAGAGGCCCTAGCCTGCATTGAGCGCATGCTCGATTTCACGAAAAATCACCCCGATCTGTTAGCTAAGGCCCAACATGGCTTTGTCAAAAATATTGGCGCAGCTTGATTTGATATCTCCAGGATTCCATTTCATTTTTTAATTTTTATACAGATCATTCATGTTTGACCATAACGAATCTTTAGAGCAAGCACGCCAACGCAATATTCATGACGCCTTAATGGAGGACATGGGTGTTTGTGACTGGACTGCGAAATTGGTCCCCAACAAACCAGTGCAAGCGCAACTACTGGTTCGTCAGGCCGCAGTCCTGTGTGGGGTGGATTGGTTTGAAGGCACATTAAAAAAGCTCGACCCTAGTGCACAAGTGACTTGGCACTACCTAGAGGGGGACATGATGACCCCCGATACTAAGGTATGCGATATCTTTGCTGATGCTCAAGCCCTGCTTTCGGCCGAGCGTACCTGCATTAATTTCTTGCAGACCCTCTCTTGGACTGCCAGCATTACTCGCCAGCACGTTGATGCCATCGCGGGAGCTAGCCCCAACCCTCGGGGATGCGCTGTTTTAGATACACGCAAAACTATTCCAGGTCTGCGGCAGGCACAAAAATATGCTGTACGTGTGGGTGGCGGACAAAATCAACGGCTTGCTCTTTGGCATGGCATCCTAATTAAAGAAAATCATATTGCTGCTGCGGGCAGTGTTACAGCAGCACTCCAAAATGCTCAGGCACTCAATTCAGGGGTGGATATTCAGATTGAGGTTGAGAACTTTGCCGAACTTGAAGAAGCTTTAGCGGCTGGTGCCAAAAGCATTCTGATTGATAACTTCAATACCGATCAAATGAGACAGGCCGTCACTATCACTGCCGGTCGAGCACTATTAGAGGCTTCTGGCGGAATCAATTTAGACCAAATGCGCGCTATTGCCGCTACCGGGGTTGATCGAATCTCGCTAGGTAAGCTCACCAAAGATGTGATCGCAGTCGATTTCTCGATGCGTATTTTAGGATAGCGAATTAAGGTCGCCCTTTTCCCTTGTAAAGCATCTCTTTTTCTAGAGCATTGCGAATGAACTCAATATTGTTACGCAAGCTGTAACAATCAGCGGTGGCCAACTTGGAGGCTTTGGAGTTCAATATTTTGAGCTCCATGGCATTGAGCACTTCCACATATTGGGCTAGCTTGCTGGGATCAAACGAATCCATCGTCTCTTTCTCAAACTTATCCAACTCCTTGTACACCGTATTAATTTGCTTTTTGGCCAGGTTAGTTCGATACGTTGGAATCGATTTAATAATCGGATAAGCAAAGGCAGCAAAGGGTAGGAGCAAGACAAACATCCGCTCAATAAATTCAGCTAGCCAAAATGGGAGGTATTTCATCAGGGCTGGGGTACCCTTTTGGTAGTAGTACTTCGCCTCTGGGCTTAAAGGAGCTTCCGTATTCATATAGGAGGGGAACTGCCCTGCTTTTGCAAAATACGATTTTTTACCGTTGATTTCTTTGGCAGCCTCAAGAAACAATGCCTGAATTGCTGGATGTAGACGATCATCGATTAATAGATTAGTCGTAGTAGAAATCAACTGAATCGGACGATCAGGAATATTTTTACCGAGATCAAAACCACCCATCGGCACCGTTAACTCCTCAAAATAGGGCATCAGACGGGTGTAGGCATTAGCCCTTGTAAAACTAGCCAAATAAATATCTGGGTTTTTAACAAGTCGCTGCACATTCACAGAATCAAAGCCGTCAACCAAAATAACGGCGTCAATTTCCCCGCGCTCTAAGGCAGTTACCCCATCGGAATTCGATAGTGAAAGCAAATTAGGAGTGTTCATGGGCAAGCTATTGAGTTTAAGAATGTTCTCTACCTGCTTGCGCGTACCGCTACCTTGTGGTCCGATATTAATTTTGAGCTTCGTGATATCGCGATCCAAGATGTGAGTCTTTTCGTCAAACAACTTGTGGCGATAAAAGATCCACACCGGCTCAAAGTCAACACTGCCTAGAGATTCGACCCCTGATAAATTGTCGACCGCAATCATGCCACCTTGAACCAAGGCTGCCTGAATGGGGTCCTTGCGATCAATGAGGTGTTGAATATTTTCTTGCGACCCATTGGTAGGAACCAGTTCTAAATGAATCCCTTTGGTTTTAAAGTACGCTTGGTACTGCTCACCCAGAACTTTATAAGAACCGCCTGCGCCCGCAGCCATAAGTACCTTTTTGGGAGGAGCGGGTTTTGCCAGCCATAACAAAACCGCTAAGCCCACTAATAACAACAGCAATAGGGGCCAGATTTCCTTAACAAGGTCTAACCAGCTTTTCAACTCATCGGCAACCGTCTGATAAACAGCGCCAATATGTTCGCCTAAATCTTCCTTAAAGTTACCCATGAATATGCTTTTGTTAAGTAATTGGTAAAGCTTACACTAGGCTACTAATGAAAATCCACTTGGGTAGTGGCAACCCCGGTTTTCAACAAGGCGGATGCATCAATATAGGTAATTTTTTGGCAAGAAGTAGCAAATAACCAGTCAACTAGGTGATCAGCTGCACCAGGCGAAAGCATTTGATGGATGTATTGAGAAATTTGCTGGACGATGGGGCCACTCTTTGAATCATTCGCAATGCATTTATGAAATAACAACTCTGATGCAGGCTGATGCACCCCTAAATTGGTGTTTTCAACAATTTGTGAATTAAGGTGCGCAAAGCGCTTTACGCCTCCAATGTAGACCAAAGCACAGGCAGATTCACAAAACCCATGCATATCTGTATTCCATTTTTCTGAACGTATTTGCCTACCTAGATCCATAGCCACCTCAATATCGCCACCATGAGACTTGATCATGACCATCTTTTCATTACAAGCTAGCTGTTTTGCGCTATTTTTTGCATTCGCAAATGCTGTCTTTAGTGCTTGATTGATATTTCCATCAATCAAAAGAAAGCAATCGGATTGATTTTTCATCACTGATACCTGGCCGCCGGAATATGGGAAAACCGTTTTTCCCTGCTCCTCTTGCGAGGATGAGGCGCATGACAGGACACCCAGACAAGCAATGAAAATTAGAGCAAGCCTGACATATAGCATTTGAACTTACTATCGCCTCAGATTAGGTGCCCGTATCCTCGGGATTGCCTTCAGATTGCGGGGTTAATATCGTTGGATACGAGACCGCCCAAGTGCCAGGGTAATCGCGGCTGTAGTGCAGACCCCTACTTTCTCTGCGCATTAAGGCGGATCTGACAATCAGTTCGGCACACTCTAGCAAGTTACGCAATTCAATCAAGTCGCGCGTCACTTTAAAGTTTGCGTAGTACTCTTGTACTTCGTAACGTAGTAACTTAATACGGTGTAGTGCACGCTCTAAACGTCGATTGGTTCTTACAATCCCTACATAGTTCCACATCAGGGAGCGCAATTCGTCCCAGTTGTGCGCAATCACAACCTGCTCATCCGCATCCTCGACTTGACTCTCATCCCATAAGGGTAAATTCGGCATGGGTGGAGTCTTGAGCGCTGAAATATCCTCTGCCGCTGCTTTACCAATGACTACGCACTCTAGTAATGAGTTGCTTGCCAAGCGATTGGCGCCATGCAAACCAGTGTAAGTGGCTTCGCCCACAGCATAGAGCCCAGGCAAATCGGTGCGACCTTTGAGATCAGTGACCACACCACCACAGGTGTAGTGCGCTGCAGGAACCACAGGAATCGGCTCTTTAGTAATGTCTAAACCTAAGCTCTTACAACGGGCATAGATCATCGGGAAATGCTCTTGAATAAATGCATCACCTAAATGGGTAGCATCTAAATGCACATAATCCAATCCATGCTTTTTCATTTCAAAGTCGATGGCACGGGCAACAATATCCCGCGGTGCTAGTTCATTACGTTCATCATGCTCGGGCATAAAGCGTGTGCCATCAGGCAACTTTAATAGACCACCTTCACCACGCATCGCTTCGGTTATCAAGAAAGTACGATCGCTAGGGTGATAGAGGCAGGTTGGATGAAACTGAATAAATTCCATATTGCCCACACGACAGCCTGCTCGCCACGCCATCGCAATCCCATCACCAGTTGCGGTATCTGGGTTGCTGGTATAGCGATACACCTTCCCCACACCACCAGTTGCTAGCACCACCGCTTTTGCTGCGATCGTTTCCACTCGATTATTTTTAATATCTAAGGCATAGACACCATAACAACGATTCGGTTTGGTGCGCTGTGTTTTAACATCGAGATGACGATTGGTAATCAGATCTAGTGCAATCCAATGTTCCAAAATTTGGATGTTCTTATGAGACTTGGCTTTTTCGAGCAAGACTTCATGAATTGCTTTACCAGTAGCGTCAGCTGCGTGCGCAATACGGCGATGACTATGTCCACCTTCACGTGTCAGGTGCAAACCCATAGGGCCAGACTTATCTTCGGTAAAGGGCACACCCTGCTCTACCAACCATTTAATGGCGTCTGAGCTTTCTTCAGCAATATAGCGAGCAGTCGACTCCACCACCAATCCTGCGCCGGCATTTAACGTATCAGCCACATGCGCATCAATACTGTCATGCTCTTGATCCACTACTCCGACAATTCCACCTTGGGCCCATGCAGTAGCAGCCTCATTAAGTCCGCGCTTGGCCATCAAAATGACGGGTTGCGACTCCGCCATATGCAGAGCAACGGTAAGACCAGCTAATCCAGCTCCAATAATGAGGACTGGTAATTCGCCTGGCGCGTTTGTTGAAATAGGTGTGGAACTAGCCATAAAGGGTTCATTCTAAAGGGCAATTGGAATCAAGACTTTTACCTTTTAATGTCTCGATAAAAATTTTCATGCGATCCGATGCTTTCAAGATAAATCAGTCTGAGCTCATCCTCCAAGGTATATCCAAGCAAAAAAAGCTGGTTATTGCTTTTGAATTTAAATACCCACAATTTTGATAAATCGCCCCTCTTTTTTTGTCCTAGTGCGGGCATTTTGGAGATTTTGACTACAGCCTCATCAACATCTTTAGCGTTTTTATCATTTAGTTTTTTATATTGCCTTGCAAATCGACGCATCTGTATAACTGCGTACCCCATTAATAGTTCCCAGTTCGAGGGGTAAATGGAGCTCCATTCTCTCGCGGCTCCGCCAACGATGCCAAGGACTCAATAATGAAAGAGATAGGCAAATCCGGATTGTCAATTGCTGCGCGACCGACTTTAGCCCAGAACTCAATTTGCCCAGCAATGGTGCGATGCTCAGCTTTCGCTTCGAGCTTTGCTAACTCATATAAGTTGTCATCAATTCTTACAGGCATGCCCATGTTTATTCCTCCAGACTCAATTTTACTACAAAAGTAGTAATTACAAATCTAAGGACATTTAAAAGCCACCCGAGGGTGGCTTTTAATACTAAACGTTTGAAGTCAGTTTTGACCCACCCGGCGCATTAGTGCCATATCCCATAATTTTGGCTACTTCCCCACCCTTGGTGAGCTTGACAGCGCAATACTTAAATTCAGGGATTTTGCCAAACGGATCTAATGCTGGGTTGGTGATGAGATTAGCCGCCGCTTCATAATAAGCAAATGGAATAAATATCACACCCCTTGGTGTGCCATCATCTCTGCGCACATGAATACCCACTTCGCCACGACGTGATTGCACAGTAATGACATCGCCAGCGGAAACACCTAGCTGCGCCATATCTTCACCGTTCATCGACACCGTTGCCATGGGTTCAATCGCATCAAGAATAGTTGCACGACGCGTCATACTGCCGGTGTGCCAATGCTCTAACTGGCGCCCTGTAATTAATACAAATGGGTATTCGCTATCTGGACGCTCGTTAGCAGGAATAATATCCGCAGGCACCAACTTGACCTTGCCATCTGGTGTAGCAAAAGCATCATCAAAAACAATCGGACGACCTGGATCTTCTAAAGACAAACATGGATACGTCACGCTCGATTCTTTTTCTAGTCGCTCCCAAGTAATACCTTTGATAGCGCCATGCATCGCTTGACGCATTTCTTCATAAACTGCTGCTACTCCTGCATCAGGTCCTTGGTAATTCCAATTCAGGCCCATACGCTTAGCGATTTCTTGAATGATCCACAAATCCGGCTTGGCATCGCCAGGAGGCTCAACCGCCTTCTTACCTAACTGCACCATGCGATCGGTATTGCTGGCTGTGCCGACTTTTTCTGGCCACGCACTAGCAGGCAGCACAACATCAGCCAATAATGCGGTTTCGGTCATGAAGATATCTTGCACTACCAAATGCTCCAAAGATGCCAAAGCGTGTCGGGCATGATTAAGATCGGGATCACTCATCGCGGGGTTCTCACCTTCGACGTACATGCCACGAATCTTGTCTGGATCTGAGTCTGGAGCCGTGATCTTGTGCATGATCTCCACCACGGTATAGCCCGGCTTTTTATCTAATGGTGTATTCCAGAATTGCTCAAACCAAGCATGCGCCTGTGGATTGTCCACACGCTGATAGTTGGGGAACATCATTGGAATCAATCCCGCATCACTTGCACCCTGCACGTTATTTTGTCCGCGCAGAGGATGCAAACCAGAACCTGGTTTACCAATTTGACCTGTGATACTGACCAATGCAATTAAGCAACGGGCATTATCTGTGCCATGTACGTGCTGACTGACACCCATGCCCCACAAAATCATCGCAGATTTGGTCGTCGCAAACTCTCTTGCCACTTCACGCAAGGTCTCTGCCGGAATGCCGCAAATTGGCGCCATAGCTTCAGGGCTATAACCTTTGATATTTTCTTTGAGGGCTTCAAAGTTGTTAGCGCGATTGGCAATAAAATCTTTGTCTGCCAAGCCTTCTTCGATGATCGTGTAGATCATGGCGTTAAGCATTGCCACATCTGTATCAGGCTTGAATTGCATCATGCGCCAAGCATGTTTACTAATTTCAGTTTGGCGTGGATCACACAACACAATTTTGGCGCCCCGTTTTGCGGCATTCTTAAACCATGTCGCTGCTACTGGATGATTAGCGGTGGGATTGGATCCAATCAACATAATCAAGCTAGAGTGCTCGACATCATTGACTTGGTTACTCACAGCACCAGAACCAACACCCTCTAACAACGCTGCAACCGATGAGGCATGGCAAAGACGGGTGCAGTGGTCTACGTTATTGCTACCAAAACCTGTGCGTACTAGTTTTTGGAATAGATACGCTTCTTCATTACTGCCTTTGGCGGAGCCAAAGCCAGCCAACACTTTATTGCCGTACTGATCTTTGAGGTTCTTCAGTCCACCACCCGCTAAATCTAAAGCCTCTTCCCAAGTCGCCTCGCGGAAGATATCTGACCAATCTTGCTTGCCTTCCAAAATGGATTCATCTTTGGGCACGCCTGGCTTACGAATGAGTGGCTTGGTTAAACGCTGTGGATTATGAATGTAATCCATACCAAAACGACCCTTGACACAGAGGCGATTGTGATTTGCTGGACCATTACGACCCTCAACACTCACAATTTTTTCATCTTTAACGTTGTAGGTAATTTGGCAACCTACACCACAGAATGGGCAAACTGAATCGACTTTGCGATCCACAGTTTGCGAGCCAATGAGACCTTTAGGCATCAACGCTCCGGTTGGGCAGGCCTGCACGCACTCTCCGCAAGCTACGCAAGTACTCTCACCCATCGGATCATTGAGGTCAAACACAATCTCGCTGTGAGCACCACGCATCGCATAGCCAATCACATCGTTTACCTGCTCTTCACGACAAGCTCTTACGCAACGATTACATTGAATACAAGCATCTAAATTGACTGCCATCGCTGGATGCGAGATGTCGCTAGCAACTTTTTCACGACGCAATGCCTTGAGCTCTGGTCGTACTGTGACGTCCATACGGGCAGCCCAAGTACTGAGCTCACCATGTTGATTTTTTAACTCTTCTGCTGGGCTATCACCAACCCACTTAAACCCTTCGTCCGGCATATCCG
The DNA here is from genome assembly GCF_018500155.2 of Polynucleobacter sp. Classification (GTDB taxonomy): domain Bacteria; phylum Pseudomonadota; class Gammaproteobacteria; order Burkholderiales; family Burkholderiaceae; genus Polynucleobacter. The sequence goes on along the minus strand of NZ_JAHBAK020000035.1, from coordinate 3,872 downwards.
ACAAAAGCATTTCTAGAACAAGCTTCTGACTCTTGAGTGCACGCTCGCTATTGGCCTTCACTTCCATTCCTGGCGTAGCACTTCTACAGCAACTCGGTGCCAAGGTGCGCTCACCATTGATTTCGACTACACAAGCACGACAGTTGCCATCTGGGCGATAGCCATCTTTAAAGCAAAGGTGAGGAATATCTATACCGTGGCGTTTTGCAGCCTTGAGAATAGTCTCGCCTTCATAAGAGACGATAGTCTTACCGTCGAGCTTGAACTCCACGGTTTGTAATTCGAGTTCTTTTGGGTTGGTTGGTGCGTTCATTTTGTCTCGTTCTTCCCTATTTTGTATGAAGTCAATGGCTTATTGCACTTCCTCATTGCACTTCCTGCGGGAAATATTTTTGTATACAACGTATGGGATTTGGCGCTGCTTGACCCAAACCACAGATCGAAGCATCAACCATCACGGTAGCTAAATCTTCGAGCGTTTTTTGATCCCAAGATTTTGCTTGCATGAGCTTGGCAGCTTTACCAGTACCAACACGACAGGGAGTGCATTGACCGCAACTCTCATGCTCAAAGAAATGCATGACATTGAGTGCCATGTCGCGTGCTTTATCTTGATCGCTAAACACCATGACCGCCGCAGATCCAATAAAACATCCATAGGGTTGCAGCGTATCAAAGTCCAACGGAATATCGTTCATCGTCGCGGGCAAAATGCCGCCTGAGGCACCCCCCGGCAAGTAGCCATAGAACTTGTGGCCATCTTGCATGCCACCACAATATTCATCAATTAATTCTTGTATGGTGATTCCTGCTGGAGCCAATTTGACACCCGGCTTTTTAACGCGCCCGCTCACACTATAGCTACGTAAGCCTTTACGATCATGGCGACCATATGAACTAAACCACTCAGGACCACGCTGCACAATATCGCGTACCCAATAGAGCGTTTCAAAATTGTGCTCTAAGGTAGGACGTCCAAACAAGCCCACTTGAGCAATGTAAGGTGGACGCATACGTGGCTCACCACGCTTACCCTCAATACTCTCAATCATGGCAGACTCTTCACCACAGATGTATGCCCCAGCACCACGACGCAATTCGATTTTTGGTAGCGTAAATGGTGGATTTGCTTGCAGCTTGGCTAACTCTTTTTCGAGCAATTCACGGCAACCGTGATACTCATCACGCAAGTAGATATAACAAGCCTCAATACCAACGACATTCGCAGCAATTAACAATCCCTCTAAGAAACGATGTGGATCACGTTCTAAATAAGTGCGATCTTTAAAAGTGCCTGGCTCACCTTCATCAATGTTGACTGCCATTAATTTTGGCGCTGCTTGGTCTTTCACAATGCGCCATTTACGCCCCGCCGGAAATCCTGCACCACCCAAACCACGCAGGCCTGAATTCTCCATAGCTTTAATCACACTCTCAGCATCTTTCTTGCCATCATGAATTTCTTTGGCAAGCGCATAACCGTCCTTAGCGCGATAGGATTCATATCCTACATAGTCAGGTGAAACAGACTGATTTTCTCCCAGTGGTGAGACGCCCTGCTCTGCCAATGATGCAGGTTCAAATACGGCATCGTCCTTGGCTAAGGGGTGTGTGGTCAATTGATTACGAACAGCGGCGTTCACCTTTTCAGTAGTTGCAAATATCACTGGATATTGATGAACCACGGCCACAGGCGCTTGCTCACAGCGACCTACACAAGGAGCGGCAACAACCTTCACATTGGGATTACCCAGGATGCTTGGCAATTTAGCCAATAAGTTTTGAGCGCCAGCTAATTCACAAGCAACACCATCGCAAACACGCACAGTAATATCAGCCACAGGATCGTTGCCGCGCACTACTTCAAAGTGATGATAAAAAGTAGCAACTTCATATACTTCTGCCATTGGCAAATTCATTTCTTTTGCTAAGGCTACTAAATGACGATCATGTAATGCACGATATTCATCATTAAGTTTGTGCAGATTTTCAATGAGTAAATCACGACGATGCGGTGCATTGCCAATTAACTGTCTAACTTGGGCTATGGAAGCATCATCTGCTTGACGACCTTTTAATTTGCTCTTGCGACGAATAGTCTCCCGCAAATCGTTTGCCGTAGCTACTGCTACTGCTTTGACTTCATTGGTCGGCTTTGGGTGATTCATAGTCTCTAGTCTCTAATGATTATTGTTTTTTTGCTTAGGTTTACGACAGCGCTAACTCTGCCAAAACAACAGCAACTCTTTGATTTTGGTGTATTTAACCCCCTAATTCCTTGACTTGGCTCAAGGCTGCTGTAATGGGGTTAAATCAGGGTAAACCCTGATTTAAAGCAATGATGGGGAGGGTTTGTCGCCCGGAGGAAGTGAGTAGTCGAGCTTTCTCTCGTACAAACGCGCCTTGTAGCAATCCTGATAGCCTTTGCTACCAATTTGCCAGCCAATCGAAGTGCAGTCTTCTTGGGCAGCCTGCTCAATTGAGCCACACCCCGTCAGGCTCATCGCACCAAGTGCGAAAGAAATAAGTAAAAAGCGCGATTTTGTCGAATTCATAGCCTAAGTCTAATGGATTCTGGATTGCCTCTCGACAAATATTCTTTGATCAATTTGCAGCCTATTGGCAACTCTTTAGAAAATCTAGTTTGGTGGAAATCCGACCTTTTGCGCCCACATATTGTTAAACACATGAATGATTGGTTTTTCATAGACCCCAGCCTTGGTGAACGGCTCATTACTCAACCACTCATCGACTGCCGCCCTGCTTGGAAAATCCATTACCAGCAAACTTCCTAAAACAGTATTGCCATCTTCAGAGGTGAGTGGTCCCGCGAAAGCAATACGATCAGCTTGCTGACCTAAATAAGCACGATGCTCTGGCCGGATTTGCACTCTTAAATCAGCGGTGCCTGGACGATCCATTAATAGAATTGAAAAAATCATTTGCTCTCCATTCGAGTTAACTTTGTAGTTCTACCAATTTTGTTGCTTACCATCAATCCAGGTGGACTTCACTTTGATATTGCGAATTTGCTCAACAGGTGTTTTACGTGGATTCTTTTCTAGCACAACTAAATCAGCTTGCTTACCTACTTCGAGACTGCCAACTTTATCGTCGGAGAGCATCGAGTAAGCAGCATCAATGGTCACAGCACGAATGGCATCATCCACAGAAACGCGCTCATTGGGACCTAGCACTTTACGTGGCGCCTTTTGCCATAAGCGCCCAGAACCCTCAGTAATGTAGTTCAAGGGCCCTACGTTAGAAACTGGTGAGTCACTATGGTAAGTGAATCGCGCCCCCTCCTTCTTAAAGGAAGCAGATGGATCAATACGGCTCGCGCGTTCAGGGCCCACTATATGGTTATGAAATGCCTCACCCCAATAATCGACGTGACCAATCGTAAATCCAGGGATGATGCCTAATTGCGCAGCCTTCTTTACTTGCTCAGGAGTGTTAATCGTAAAGTGCTCAATGCGCATACGACGAGCTTTCGGATCTGTATTGCCCGCCAATAACTTGGAATAGGTATTGAGAGTCTGCTCAATCGTGCGATCTCCATTAGCATGAGTTGCTATCTGCCATCCTTGATCAAATAATGGCTTTGTGAGCGCATAGATTTCATCATCTTTGTAATCAAGGTTGCCGCGAAAATGCGTTCCTCGTGGATAGAGGTATGGCTCGCTCAAAGCAGCGGTGATTCCCTGTGTAGAACCATCGGCAACAAATTTAATTCCCACAAAACGGAGTCGATCATCCCCTTCATTTGGCTTGATGGTGTTAAAACCTTTTCCAAGTAATGGGCCATAAAGATAGGCACGCACCCGAATTGGAAAATCGTCGCTATGAGTCATGGCCTTAAACAGCTTGAG
>NZ_JAHBAK020000043.1 GCF_018500155.2 Polynucleobacter sp. | reverse complement strand
CCAATTTTGCGCGCAACCAAGCGCTATATTTGGGTGAGCCAGTGCAGATGCTGCCACGCAATCATCAAGACTGGAATGGTGGTTGGGTCATCACAAGTGGCTGTATTGCTCGGCAACCGAAGGTGGATTGCAAAGCCAGGAATTGGCTTTCTCAGGAGGACATATACCCACTGTATTTTAAGAATCGGGGATTTGTAGATCCTCATGCTCAAGGGGTGCAGATTCAATTTAATGCTGCCGGAGCAGCTAAAACTGGACAAGGAGGGTTTTTAGCCAACCGTCTTATCTTAGGTCATCGGCATTACGCGGATCTTGAGCGTCAATTCATTTTAGGCAGCGGAGGCCGTTGGCGTATATGTAACCCTAAGACGGACCACAAAGGCTGTAAGTAAAACCCAATTCCTACCCAACCCCAAAGCGAATGATGTGAAAATTTGCTGCTTGGATCCACAATCGGTTTTAATAGACCCATGTATAGCGCTGCTGACCAAGAATGGATGAGTAAAGCTTTAGAGCAAGCTCAGCATTCTTTATATTTATCAAACCCCAATCCACGAGTGGGTTGCGTCATTGTCCGAGAAGGGAAAATGATTGCACAAGGACACACACAACAAGTGGGTGGACCCCATGCAGAAATCCAGGCATTGGCGGATTTACGTACAAAAGGCTTGAGCGCAGAGGGCGCTACCGTGTATGTCACTCTGGAGCCTTGTAGCCATACTGGCCGCACTCCTCCCTGTGTTGACGCCCTCATCGCCGCTAAACCTGCTAAGGTTTACATTGCTATGCAAGACCCCAATCCTTTGGTTGCAGGCAGAGGCATTGAGCGTCTAAAAGCTGCAGGCATTGAAGTCTATTGCGGCTTGCTTGAGCAAGAGGCGGAAGTGCTCAACCGGGGATTTATATCGCGCATGACACGAGGCTTACCATGGGTGCGCCTCAAAATTGCTGCCTCACTTGATGGTAAAACGGCGTTGGGTAATGGACAAAGTCAGTGGATTACTGGGCCTACTGCTAGAAAGGATGGTCACCATTGGCGCGCACAAGCTTGTGCAATAGTGACTGGTGTTGGCACTATTAAAGAAGATGATCCACTGTTGAATGTGAGAGAGGTGGCCACACAAAGACAACCTTGGAAGGTGATTGTGGATTCAAAATTGGAAACACCTTCATCTGCCAAAATCCTAAAAAACCTTGGTGGTGCACAAGTCATCATCATGTGCGGCAAACTCGATTCCAAAGAGCAGCAACAAAAGGCCGCAATATTCCGAGAGCAGGGTATAGAAGTCACCGAGATGCCTAATACTCAAGGTAAAGTCGATCTACCAAAGATGTTTGCTTACCTTGCGCAAGAGCGCGAAATGAATGAGATTCATGTAGAGGCGGGATTTAAGCTCAATGGCTCGATGCTCAGAGAGTATTGTGTCGATGAGTTATTGCTCTACTACGCACCTTTTTTTATAGGGGATGGCATTGGTATGGCAAATATCGCTCCCTTATCCCATTTGGATCAACGACAAGATTGGCAGATCATCGATCAAGATGTATTGGGCAAGGACATGAGATTACGCTTGATTCGTGCAGATTCCAAAATATAGATCGGTAAGCTCATCAGCACTTAACATCACTCACCATTAAAATTGACATATGTTTACTGGAATCATTACGGCGGTTGGCCAAATCAAAAGCACGCAGAAGAAAGGCGATGGTTTGCATTTGGTTGTACAAGTGCCAGAAGATTATCTAAATGATGTTGCGTTAGGTGACAGCATTGCGATTCAGGGCGCTTGCATGACAGCTACCCAACTGGATGGCAATACCTTTGCGCTCGATATTTCTCGCGAATCACTGAATAAGACCGTGGGTTTGGACAAAGTTGGCCCAGTCAATCTTGAGAAAGCAATGCGCCTCAATGATCGTTTGGGCGGTCATTTGGTGAGTGGCCATGTCGATGGGGTTGGCACAGTTGCCCACTTTGCACAAATTGCTGCCGATCAATATGGTTCTTGGCTTTTGCGTATTGAGGCACCAAAAGCATTGGCGGCCTTCCTGGCTTACAAAGGTTCTATTGTGGTGAACGGCGTTTCGCTTACTGTGAACCAAACAGAAGATACGCCTTCAGCATGTATTGTGGACATCAACATCATTCCACACACCCTGCAAAACACAACGCTGGGGGGATTAAAGCAAGGGGATCGGGTCAATCTAGAGGTAGACCTCATTGCGCGTTATGTAGCGCGTATGATGAGCACAATATAACGTTTAAGATATGCATGGAAAAGTGAAAATAGAGCCAAAATCAATTCTCAACGAGTTTGACTATCAAGCCGCATTAGCTGAAGTTTCAATTTATGTCGACAATGAACCAGAGTTAGACAGCAAAAATGCTGATCGATTTCGAAAATTACTTGAACTAATAGAGGCTTACGAGTCAGATCATTATCAAGTGAATTAATTATTTTTGATAGCGAGTCGGATCAATTAAGTTTGCTTGCTGAAATCCAGCCTGCCTCAGGCGACACGATTCGCAAACACCGCAGGCTTCACCAAGATCATTAGCTTGATAGCAAGATACCGTTTGTGAATAATCCACTCCTAAAGACTTACCCAGCGCAATAATTTCTGCTTTGCTCATATTGATAATGGGTGCATGCACTCTGACGCGATTCTCATGACTGAGTGCTTCTACGCCAGCTTTGGTTGCTAGGCTGGCCATCGTTTCAAAGGAGGCGACATATTCTGGGCGACAGTCTGGGTAGCCTGAATAATCAACGGCGTTGGCACCATAGAAGATATCCAAACCACCTAGTGATTCAGCCCAACCTAAAGCGAGTGAGAGCAAGATGGTATTGCGTGCAGGAACATAGGTTACAGGAATCTCTGCTGTATCGCTGGGCGTGGTAGGTACTGCAATTGCAGAATCCGTTAATGCAGAGCCCCCAAAACGGGTAAGGTCCAGATTGACGACCTCATGACGTACCACCCCCATTTTTTTGGCAATATGTTTTGCTGCCGCCAATTCAGATGAATGTCGTTGACCATATCCAACTGAAAGCGCATAGGGTGTGTAGCCTAAGTCTTTGGCAAGCGCTAATACTGTGCTCGAGTCTAAACCCCCGGAAAACAAAATCACTGCTGGGGCATGAGGTTTACGGGGCGCAAACTGTTGAAAAGCTGCAGACAACGATGACATAAGAAAAACCGCGTTTACTGAGATTTACTTAGTAGCAGGCAAGAGTGTTTGTGCTTGCTGTGCTGCTTCAGTATCAGGATATTTCGCCATCAGGTCATTCAGAATCTTTTTAGCTGCTGCTTTATTGTCGCTCTCTAACTGGCAGTTCGCTAGAGTCAGCATTGCTGCTGGTACCCGCGGATGATTGGGAAAGCGTGTAATTAAGCTTTGCAACTGGGCGATGGCCCCTTTGTAATCTCTGTTCGCATATTTGCTATTTCCACCCCAAAATAAAGCGAGTGGGTAGTATGGGCTTTTTGGATAACGCGCAGCGAATGCAGAAAATAAGTCATCCGCTTTTTTTAAATTACCTGCTTGAAAGGCCTTTAGTGCCTCATCGTACGATTTTTTTTCCGAGGGCTGAACAACTCCGCTAACCCCTTCAATGGTCATTGTGCGTGGTTCAAAATTGCCTAGGCGATTATCTAGATCTTGGTAATACGTCTTTTGGCTGGTGCTGATGTCTTCACCTTGCTTTTCAAGGTTTTCAATCTTGCCGCGCAGTACCGCATTTTCAGATTTGAGTTGATCAATTTGGCTTTGCAGTTCGAGCTGTGTTGTTGCCATCGACTTGCGCAGATCCAAAATCGCTTTGCGAGCATCATCATCAGAAAAGAGCGCCCAAGCATTGCTAGAAGCGCCTATGAACACTACGCAAGCACCTAAACAAAACGCTCGTGAGAGCGTTTGTTTATAAGAGGTATTTACTTTCAACATTAGTTCGTAATGTAAACAATATCTGCACGGCGATTTTCTGCCCAAGCAGCTTCGTTATCACCCTCTGCTTTTGGTTTTTCTTTACCAAAGCTGACTGCTTCCATTTGGTTATCAGATACGCCCATCAAATTGAGTGATTTGCGTACAGCTTCAGAACGACGTTGACCTAATGCTAAGTTGTACTCTGCAGTACCGCGATCATCGGTATTACCTTGAATGATGATCTTTTGTTTTGGATTAGCTTTAAGGTAGCTTGCATGAGCGGACAACATTTTTTGATATTTAGTTTGAACAGTGTATTCATCAAAGCCAAAGTAAACACTTTTCTCAAACAACGGGCTCTTAGGATCGTTCCAAGGTTGTGAGCCGTAGTTACCACTTCCGCTACCATCGCCATTGACATCATCAAGATTTACGCTGGAGCAGGCAGATAACGCTAGAGCAACTGAGCCCAGCATGAGGAGGGTGGCGAAACGACGGGTTATAGAAAAGCTCATGGTTTTCCTCTTTCCTTACAAAGGTAAATAAATGAATAGCAATATTATGCTCCCAAAGAGCAACAAAACCACCTAAATTGCTATAACGGTTCTTAAAATGAATAAGGGGCTTCCTATGGAGAAGCCCCTAATATGGTGCGAATGCTTAAGTGGGGCTTAATCCATGAAGGGCCCCCAGGATGGCTGACGTACATCAGATCCCGGAATACTCAAGACTTGTTTCGAATTTCCGTCTACTGAAACGGCTGCTAAAACCCGCTTACCACCCACCTTGGTCGAGTACAGCACGTACTTACCATTAGCGGCAAAAGAAGGGGATTCATCAGAGCTGCCATCGGTGAGCGCTTGTGAGTCACCAGTAGCCAAATTCAAAATATACAAGCGATAAGCGCCACCCACATTGGCAATGTAAGCCATGTATTTGCCGTCTGGAGAAATGCGTGGCGAAGTCACAAATCCTTGTTTGAATGTGACGCGTTTTGCGCTATCGGATTGCTCGCCCTCTGCACTCATGCGATAGATTTGTGGATTGCCGCCGCGATCGCTGGTGAAATAAATGAAGCGACCATCAGGTGAATATTGAGGTTCAGTGTCAATGGTGTTACCGCGAGTGAGGCGATGTAACCCTGAGCCATCAGCATTAATGCCATAGATCTGAGTATTGCCATCTTTAGAGAGGGAAACCGCGAGCTTTCTTCCATCGGGTGACCACGCTGGAGCACTGTTATTGCCCTTTTGATTTGAGAGCGCAATACGACGACCTGTCGCTAATTCATGAACATAGATTACCGGTTTACGATCTTCAAAAGAAACGTAAGCAACCTTTTTGCCATCAGGTGACCATGATGGGGAGATGATGGGATCGCCGCTAGTCATGGCGGTGCGAATATTTTGACCATCGGCGTCTGAGATCACTAGACGATAGCGCTTGCCATCCTTGATGACATAAGAGAGGCGGGTAGAGAAGATGCCGCGCTCACCCAATAACTTCATGACGATATCGTCAGCAATTTTGTGTGCAACTGAGCGCAGATTATCCGCGCTGGAAGTGAGATTTAATCCGCCTAAACTTTGTGATTTACGAATATCAAAAAGTTTGTAGCTCACTTCAAATTGATCTGAACCTTTTTGTGTGACAGAGCCGACAACTAGAGCATCTGCACCACGTGCTGCCCAGGATTTGTAGTTCGGAGTGCCATCATCACTCTCTACCGCATTGCCATTTTCTGTATTTTTAAAATAGCCACTACGCGCCAAGTCTTGACGAATGATGTCAGTGATATTGGTAGGTAATCGGTTCTCATCCTTAAAGCGCATTACTGCGATGGGATAGAGTGATTGACCAACACCTGTAATTTCAATACTCATCTGTGCAACGCTCGGCAGACTGAAAGTGCCCAGCACCATTACAGAGATAGTCAAAATGATTTTTTGCAAATGGCGTGCGATTAAATTCATCATGTTTAGAAATTTACTTTGGTTTTAACTTTAATTCAGGGGTTAAGGTTGGCAACTTGCCATCATCATCTTTAGGAAGGCTTTGAGTCGCATCAATTGCACTTAAAACTGCCTGATCCCAAGCATTATCACCGCTACTGCTCGTCATTGTCCTAGAAAGGATGGCGCCATCAGGGGCCAAACGCACTTGAATAATGGTTTGTTTGTTTCCTCTAAAGGAATCGGCGTTAAAGGTGATATTGGCCCGAACCTTTTTAATGACCTTATCACTCCAGCCGGGAGGCGCATTTCCGCCACCACCCACTCCGCTGCCAACAGAACCGCCCGTGCCGCCATCTTTTGCAGCCATGCCGCGTAGGCTAGCAATATTGGCTTCACGCCGTTTGTCTGCTTCAGCATTTGCTTTGATTTGCGCCGGAGTCAGTGCTGGCTTAGGGGGTTCTTTAGCCACCTCTTTTTTGGGGGGTTCCACTTTTTTAGGGGGTTCTTTAGGTGGAGGAGGTTTTACTGCTTTAGGAGGCTCTTTGGCAGCTTCTTTTTTGGGCGGCTCTTTCTCTACCTTCTTTTTCTTGACGGCTATGTCAGCAGCCTCTTCTTTCATTTCGGTTTTAAGCTCTGGCGCTGGTTTGGTATCTACTTGTGGAGTGGAATCCCATAGCTCCACTTCAACTCCTGAAGGGGTGCTGTTGTTCCAACTGATGCCGATGACTAAAAAGGCAAGTAGACCTAAGTGAGCTACTAGAGAAAATGTAAAAGCCCGTTTGGTGCTCTCTTCTTTTGTGAGACGACCACGTTCACGTCCATCTGGATTGCCGCGACCAAAAGGGTTTTGAGAAAGTTGGGCGCTTGTCATTACTTACGAAACAATAAATGCAAGACCAAGGTGCTTTTGCGCAAAGAGCATTACTGTGACTTCACTGCTAAGCCAACGCGCTTAACACCGTTTTCTTTCAGCTTAGACATGACATCCATCACTACTTCATATTTAACGGATTTATCGGCAGCTAAAACCACTGGCTGATCAGCAGACTTTTCTGCTTGTGATCTGGCAAATGCACCAAGCTCAAATTTATCTAGTGTTTGTACCGGTTCGCCATCTTTACGCACAATGACTTTTTCGTTTTCATCAATCGTCAGAAAGACGGGTGGTAGTGATTGCACCTTAGCGCCGCCCACGGTGGGCAGATTGACAACACCAGGGTTGACCATGGGAGCGGTGACCATAAAGATCACCAGTAATACCAACATGACATCAATGTAAGGAACAACATTAATGTCAGACATTGCCCGACGTTTAGATTTGCGTAATGAAGAAGCGCCCATAAAAATTTGTTCTCTTAGCGTGCAGCGGTTTGACGTTGCAAGATATTGGTGAACTCTTCGATAAATGTTTCAAAACGAATGGAGAGACGATCAACATCCGTTGCTGCGCGGTTGTATGCAACAACGGCGGGGATAGCGGCAAAAAGACCAATCGCTGTTGCAATCAATGCTTCTGCAATACCAGGAGCTACTGCAGACAAGGTAGCGTTTTGCACGTTGGCTAAACCACGGAAAGAATGCATGATTCCCCAAACCGTTCCAAAAAGACCAATATACGGAGAAACTGAACCGACTGAGGCTAAGAAGGGCAGGTTGGCTTCTAAATGATCCATTTCGCGTTGGTAGGTTGCCTTCATCGCGCGCCGGGCGGCATCAATTTCTCTAACCTTCATAAACTCCTGCATACCGGCTTCAAAGATGTGCTCTAAGACGGCATCGCTGCGCGTATTGCGTTGCGCGGCCTCT
>NZ_JAHBAK020000037.1 GCF_018500155.2 Polynucleobacter sp. | reverse complement strand
GGTAAAAAATAATCCACATCGATAGCAGACACAAATTCATTTCAAAGGATTACTTAATATGAAAAAAATTATTGCGATTACAGCAGCAACCCTAGCAATTGCTGGTTGCTCAAACATGAGCAACACTGAACAACGTACATTATCTGGCGGTGCAATCGGTGCAACAGCAGGCGCAATCGGCACTGCAATCTTCCATGGCAATCCTATCTGGGGTGCAGTTGGTGGCGCAGCTGTTGGCGCTGCATCAGGTTACATCTATGATGCATACAAAAAAGAGGAAGCTTCTCAATACGACTCAGGCTACAAGGCCGGCAAGTCTGGCAAACCAGCCAACGCACCAAACTAAACACAGCGCTTTCAGCGCAATTGCAGTAAAACTACCCAGCTTGTATTAATCGACAAGCTGGGTTTTTATTTGAATATCCCCAACCAAAGCCTTATGAATGGGGCACTTATTGGCAATTTCTATTAAGCGATTTTTTTCTTCAAGAGTGAGCTTGCCTTGCAATTGAATATCACGTGAAAAGGTTTCAACATCATTCACGCGCTCAATATCTACAGTCACAATCGCATTCTCTAAATTCATAGACTTGCGTCCAGCGTACATTTTTAGCGTCATGCTGGTACAAGAAGCTAGAGCAGCACCAAGCAACTCATGGGGAGTGGGGCCAGTGCCATTGCCGCCGTTGCTGACGTATGCATCAGATAAAAAATGCAAATCACCAGTTGTTAGTTTTTGTTGTAATGGTCCCTCACCAAATTGCGAAATGACTTTTCTCATATTCTCCCCACCTCAATTAATTGCCTTAATTGGTATTTGTAAAAAATTAATTTGAATGTGGCTTGCTTACTTTAGCTGCTGTAGGCAAGCCCGCTGCTTTCCAAGCACTAAAGCCACCTTCTAAATGACAAACGTGGGGCACCCCCATTTTCTGCAAAGTCTGCGTGGCTAGTGCTGAGCGCCAAGCTGAAGCGCAATATAGAATGAGACGTTTACCCTCACCAAAAATGGGTTTGAAATAAGGGCTTTCAGGATCTACCCAAAATTCCAGCATACCGCGAGGCGCATGCAGGGCGTTAGGAATCATGCCTTCACGCTCAAGCTCCCTCACATCACGTATGTCCACAAAAACCACGTTGGCCTCTGACAATAATTTTTGCGCCTGCTCCAGCGGAACAGTTTCTATTTGAGTCATTGCATCATCAATGAGCTGCTGATAACCAATTTTTAATTTCACCAAAATCCCCTTTAGTGACAATGAATACTCATAATCCATCACCTGCTACTATTGTGCTATGAACTTTACATCGATTGAGCTAGGCGCAAGCATCATTTTTGCAATCGCGGTCTTACACACCTTTTGCACTGGTTATTTTGAATCACTCGCAAAAAATTCAGTACGCCATGCAGGGCTTTGGCACCTTTTGGGTGAAGTAGAGATCGTTTTTGGCTTTTGGGCCGCAGTGCTGATTATTTTCATTTCTTTTGTAGATCACCTAGGTGCTGCAAAAGCTTATTTAAATCAACGCAATTTTACCGAGCCATTATTTGTGTTTGCCATCATGATTGTGGCTGCTAGCAAACCCATTTTGCATTTTTCTACTCAGCTGCTTCATGGTCTTGCTAAGCTTCTGCAGTTGCTTTTGCGCACTCGAAGCGCGCCGATCCTCTATTTCTTAACGCTAGGCGTTACGCCACTTTTAGGCTCTTTAATCACCGAACCCGCAGCAATGACTCTTGCTGCGTTCTTATTAAGAGATTTGGTCTATCGACACCAATGTTCAAAGGCACTGCTTTTTGGAACTTTAGGCGTTTTATTTGTCAACATTTCTATTGGTGGAACATTAACCAATTTTGCGGCTCCACCTGTGCTGATGGTTGCCTCTACTTGGGGTTGGAGCACTGCATTTATGTTCTCCCATTTTGGGATCGAATCCTGTCTTGCGATCTTCATTAATGCTTTAGGCGCAACGTTGTTATTCCACAAACAATTGATTGAGCCTAATGAAAGTCACAAACCTACCAAGATTCCTGTCACCGTCATCGCAATGCATTTATTGTTTTTGCTAGGAGTGGTGGTCTTTGCGCATGATCCCATTCTATTTATGTGGCTCTTGTTATTTTTTATTGGTTACACCACTGCATATCCTAAACACCAAAGCCCATTGATTCTGAAGGAAGCATTATTGGTGGGATTCTTCTTGGCCGGATTAGTTGTATTGGGTGCTCTGCAAGGATGGTGGCTACAACCACTACTAGAAATGATGAGTCCGACTGCTGTCTTTTATGGAAGTCTGGCATTAACTGCCATTACAGATAATGCTGCCCTCACTTATCTTGGATCTTTGGTGACCGGAACTTCTCCAGAATTCAAGCTTGCTCTCGTAGGTGGCGCAGTTGCCGGCGGCGGCCTCACTGTCATTGCAAATGCTCCCAACCCCGCTGGCATTGCCATCCTTCGCAGCCATTTCCCTGGTGGCGCAGTTTCAGCCTTATATCTACTCATTGCCGCTTTACCACCTACCTGTGTCGCAATTGCCGCCTACCGACTGCTGTAAGCTTGCTAAGACTTCCGCTGTAAAATCTGAGCCTCGCCCCCAGTTAGAAACCTGAGAACGGCATATGAAAAAGCTCTATATCAAAACCTTTGGTTGCCAAATGAACGAGTATGACTCGGGCAAAATGGCAGACCTTCTCCATGCTGATGAAGGCATGGTCATGACCAACTCTCCCGAAGATGCAGACGTCGTTCTTCTCAACACCTGCTCCATTCGTGAAAAAGCAGAAGATAAAGTGTTTTCTGATCTTGGCCGTTTACGCGAACTTAAAAAAGCGAAGCCTGATTTATTAATTGGTGTTGGTGGCTGCGTTGCTAGCCAAGAGGGGCAACAAATTGTCAGTCGCGCCCCTTATGTTGATGTTGTCTTTGGTCCACAGACCCTTCATCGATTGAGTGATCTCATTGCGCAACGTCGTAAAACCGGCGTGTCACAGGTGGATATTTCATTTCCAGAAATTGAGAAATTTGATCATCTGCCAGCATCCCGTCAAACCCGTGGCTCTGCGTATGTTTCCATCATGGAAGGGTGCTCAAAATATTGCAGTTATTGCGTTGTCCCCTACACTCGCGGAGAAGAGGTCTCAAGACCTTTTGATGATGTATTAACTGAAGTTGCTGGTATTGCTAGCAAGGGTGTTAAAGAAATTGTGTTGCTAGGTCAAAACGTCAATGCCTATCTCGGAAAAATGGGCAACACAGAAGAGCTTGCTGACTTTGCCCTATTGATTGAATACATTGCTGAAATTCCTGGTGTAGAACGTATTCGCTTTACTACGAGTCATCCAAAAGAATTTACGCAGCGTTTAATTGATGTGTATGCCAAGGTTCCCAAACTCGTCAGCCATTTGCATTTACCAGTACAGCATGGCTCTGATACTGTACTTTCGGCCATGAAACGCGGTTACACGGCACTCGAATACAAAAGCATTATTCGCAAAATGCGCGAAGTTAGACCCGATCTCACACTCTCTAGCGACTTCATCGTAGGCTTTCCTGGTGAAACCGAAGCCGATTTTGAAAGGCTATTAAAAATGGTGAAGGATCTGGAGTTTGATAACAGCTTTTGCTTTATTTTTAGCCCCAGACCGGGGACCCCCGCTGCCAACTTAAGTGATGACACTCCCTACGAGGTCAAACTTAAGCGCTTACAGACCCTGCTAGAAGTGATTGAAAGCCAAGCAAATCACATTAGTCAAAAAATGTTGGGGAGCACTCAGAAAGTCTTAATTGAAGGCCTAGCAAAAGACGGTATTAATTTACAGGGTCGCGCAGAAAATAATCGCGTTGTCCATTTCACCATTCCGGATAATGACATCGAGTCTTGGATTGGAAAGATGGTTGACATTCAAATTACCGAGGTACTGAACTACACCCTAAGGGGTGAACTAGTAGAGGCGCATGCAAACTAAGACTTCATCAAGTGGTCAAAAGCTGATCATGGATATTCAATTTGCTACGCCAGCAATAGAAGCATCCATCAGCCGAAATGCATCCCCTGCCTTGATTAAAAAATGGGTGAAAAGCACTACACCTCTTAAAGGTTTAATCACGTTGCGTTTTGTTAATGCTGCAGAGGGCAAGAAACTGAATCATGCCTATCGCAAAAAAGCGTATGCAACGAATGTATTGACCTTTCCGTACGATAGCTCTAAAGACGAAGTGATTGCAGATCTTATCTTTTGCTTACCGGTGATTCAAAAAGAAGCAAAACAACAAGGAAAACCATTAAAAGCCCATCTGGCACACTTAATTGTGCATGGATGTCTACATGCTCAAGGATATGATCATATGCATGAAAGAGAGGCCAAAAAGATGGAGCGCCTTGAAATTCAACTTTTACAGCAACTAGGCTTTCCCAATCCTTACTGAAGCACCTCATTTTTACCCTGTCACATTTCTAAGCTATCCTTGCTCTATGCCTGACCCCAAATCCCTGTTAGATCACCTGGCTGATTTTTTATCACCTCAGCCCACCAGCCCAAGCGAACGCCGCCAAGAGCTCATTGACACGCTACGAGAAGCGCAAACCGAAGGGCTGATTGATGCCGATGCCCTATCCATGATTGAGGGTGTTTTTCAGGTAGGCCGCTTATGTGCACGCGACATCTTGGTACCTAGGGCACAAATCGATTGGATTGATATCAATCAATCCATATCTGAAATTATCAAAAATGTAATTACGGCGGCGCATTCTCGATTTCCAGTGTTTGAAGGAACTCGCGATAACGTGATCGGCATCTTGTTGGCAAAAGATTTATTGCGCCATGCCACTGAAAAAGATTTTCAAGTGCGAGACTGGCTTAGACCAGCTGTCTTTATTCCTGAATCCAAACGCTTAAGCGTCTTACTGCGTGACTTTAAAGACAATCGTAATCATCTCGCAGTCGTAGTTGATGAATACAGCAGCATTGCGGGAATCATTACCATCGAAGATGTGTTGGAACAAATTGTCGGCGACATCGAGGATGAGCATGATATTGATGAAGAAGCTGACAACATCATTTCCTTAGACAATGGCGACATTCGAGTGAAAGGTATTACAGAACTTGATCAATTCAATGCGGCATTGGGCACTCACTTCGCCCCTGATGACATTGAAACGGTTGCCGGCCTTGTTATTCAGCATCTCGGCCGAGTTCCCAAGATAGGCGAACTTGTTGAAATTGACGATATCGAATTTGAAGTGCAACGTGCTGACCCACGTCAAATACATATATTGTTGGCGCGCCAAAAACCCAAGAGCGCAGAATAAGGTTGAGCTTGTCCAGTAGGCAATCCTTTGTGCGTAGCCCAATAGCGCTACCTCTCATTCTTTTTACACTGGGCGCTTTGCTCGCAGGTAGTGCTGAACTAACCTATGGCGGCTGGACTCAAATTCCCATCCTCAGTATTGTTTGGTGGCAGCTTTCACGTGAGCAATCCAGATCTTTAAAACACTATTTTTTCCTGAGTCTTGCTTTTGGTATCGGCTACTTTGTGGTTGGCCTATGGTGGCTCTATATCAGCATGCATGATGTAGGCGGAATAAATGCCTTGCTTTCGTGCGTAGCTGTTTTTCTGCTTTCGGCTTATCTTGCCATTTATATTGCTGGGGCCTGTGCATCCATTCGCATTTTTAACAATACAAAGTTCATGGGTTTGCTGCTGGCCTCAAGCTGGGTCATCTTTGAATACCTGCGCGGAGAGATATTCACCGGCTTTCCTTGGATGGGATTGGCAGAGACACAAGTCAACGGACCCTTTGCGCCCATTGCCCCATGGCTTGGCGGTCTTGCATGTACTTTTTTAGTGGTGTTGATTTCTTGGGAACTCTTTCAACTCAAAAAGAGAGTTGTATTTAGCAGTGTTGTAATCATTGGCGCTCTAGGGTTAGTGCAAATAGCAGGCTTGGTAAGTTTTACTCAGCCAACTGGCGAACCTATGAGTGTTCGCCTGATTCAAGGAAACTTCGAGCAAAGCTTAAAGTTCAACCCCCAGGCTATTGGCCAGCAAATTTATTTCTATGAGACAGCCATCCAAAGCACACCGGCTGATCTCATCATTATTCCTGAGACAGCTTTCCCCTGGCCACAAAATCATTTACCGTCAGGCCTCTTAAGCCGTCTTCAAGAATTTTCCAACACAAGCTCAAGCAATATTTTGTTAGGCCTAATAGGAGAGGTATCTGAGAAAAACGGTTTGCAATATACCAATCGAGCAACTGGTCTCTCACCGAATACTGCTCAGTACCAATACGACAAAATACATCTCGTTCCTTTTGGTGAATTTATTCCTCCAGGCTTTCATTGGTTCGTTAAAGCATTTAATGTGCCGCTCAGTGACTTTGCCCGCGGCAGCATTACACAAACTCCATTTAATGTTTTACGTCAAAAACAAGAAACTATTCGCGCCGCCATCACTATTTGCTATGAAGATGTATTTGGTGATGAACTGGCAAGTCGCATACGCAACAATACAGAGCCCACCAATCTGTTGATCAACCTGACTAATCTCGCCTGGTTTGGACAATCACAAGCGCCAACCCAACAATTACGACTATCCCAATTACGCTCCCTTGAAACAGGGCTGCCGGCATTAAGAGCAACCAATACGGGCATCACTTCTGTCTTGGGTCATGACGGTAAGGTGCTGCAATCACTTCCCGAATTTACGCAAGCAACACTCAGCACCCAAGTGCAAGCCTATAGCGGCAAAACGCCCTATGTGATTTGGGGTAATTTCCCGATTTTGATCATTTCTTGCTTGATGCTGATCTGGGGTCTTGTTCGTCAAAGACGTTTTTAGTCATTTTTATCTCTGTGATCCCCTAGCCATGTAAAATCAATGGCTTAGCCAGGTTAATCATGCTTACTTTTCAGCAAATCATTCTCAAACTACAAGAATATTGGGACCAACAAGGTTGTGCCCTATTACAACCTATCGACTTAGAAGTGGGCGCCGGTACATCTCATACCGCCACCTTCTTAAGAGCCATTGGCCCAGAGCCCTGGAAGGCGGCTTATGTGCAACCCTCCCGCAGACCAAAAGATGGTCGCTATGGTGAAAATCCAAATCGCTTGCAACACTACTATCAATACCAAGTCGTTCTTAAGCCAGCGCCCGAAAATATTCTTGAACTCTATTTGGGTTCCCTAGAAGCGCTCGGTCTTGATCTCAAAGAAAACGACATCCGTTTTGTGGAAGACGATTGGGAGAACCCCACCTTAGGTGCCTGGGGCTTAGGCTGGGAAGTTTGGCTGAACGGCATGGAAGTTACCCAGTTCACCTATTTTCAACAAGTAGGCGGTATAGATTGCAAACCAGTATTGGGTGAAATCACTTACGGTATTGAACGTTTGGCAATGTACATACAAAACTGCTCTAACGTGTATGACCTAGTTTGGGCTGATGGCATTTCTTATGGTGACGTCTACCACCAAAACGAAGTAGAGCAATCTAGCTACAACTTTGAGCACTCGAATACGGATTTGCTATTTGCAAACTTTAGTAATTATGAAAGTGAAGCGAAACGATTGATGGAAGTACCGCTTGCCTTACCCGCTTATGAAATGGTTCTCAAAGCTGCCCATACTTTCAATCTATTGGATGCACGTGGTGCAATATCAGTGACTGAACGCGCTGCCTACATCGGTCGTATCCGCAATTTATCGCGTTCAGTAGCGCAAGCTTATTTTGAATCCCGAGAAAAGCTCGGCTTTCCAATGTGTCAACGTTAATTCACAGTATGAGCACATCCACACCTAATACACAGTCAGCCAATCTATTGATTGAGGTATTCACAGAAGAGTTACCTCCCAAATCATTGAGGCGTCTAGGTGATGCATTTAGTGAAGGTATTTTTAGTCATTTGAAAGCGGCTAACCTGACCACTGATGGATCTGTTGTCACCAGTTTTGCTACCCCAAGACGCTTAGCAGTAGAAATTTCCAATGTACTAGAGCGTGCAGCTGACTATCCTGTTAGGGAAAAACTTCTTCCTACGAGTATCGCTTTCGATGCTGAAGGAAAAGCGACGCCACCGCTCTTAAAAAAATTGGCTACGCTTGGTTATGCGGATACTGATCTATCCACATTAGAAAAATCTGGTGAAGGCAAAAACGAAGCGTTATATCTCAATGTCATTGCCAAGGGTGCACAGCTAGAAAATACTGCTCAAGCCGCTCTGGAGCAAACATTAAACAAGCTCCCAATTGCCAAAATGATGCACTATCAAGTGCAACAATCGGGCGGTGAACTGATCGATGTGCAATTTGCGCGTCCTGCACACCGTATCATCGCCCTGCATGGCAATAAGGTACTGAATATCAATGGTCTGGGCATTGCTGCAAGCAATCAAACAGAAGGTCATCGCTTTTTAGCACCAGGTGTATTTACTATCACCAGTGCTGATAGCTATGAAAATGCCTTAGAAACTAAAGCAAAGGTAATACCCAGTTTTACAAAGCGCCGTGCCCATATTGAATCTGCGTTATTAAAAGCAGCTGGCGATGATTTGGTGCTCATGCCTGATAGTCTTTTAGACGAAGTCACTGCATTAGTAGAGTGGCCTGCTGTTTATGCATGTCAATTTGATCCTGAATTCTTGGAGGTTCCTCAAGAGTGCTTGATTTTGACAATGCAAACCAATCAAAAATACTTTGCCCTGACCGATAAACAGGGTAAGTTGCGTAATCGCTTCTTAATTGTTTCGAACATTGAGACGACAACTCCAAATGCCATCATTTCTGGAAATGAACGGGTTGTACGTCCTCGCTTATCCGATGCACGGTTTTTCTTCCAACAAGATCAAAAGCGCTCATTAGCAAAACGTGTGGCGGATCTTGCAAAGGTGGTTTATCACAACCAACTGGGCAATCAACTTGACCGCACAGAGCGCGTGAGAGCAATCGCTAGAGGGATCGCCCAAAAACTCAAAGCAGATGAAAAACTTGCTGATCGCGCAGCAGAGATTGCCAAAACCGACCTGCTCACAGATATGGTCGGTGAATTTCCGGAGCTTCAAGGCATCATGGGCACTTACTATGCAAACCATGATGGCGAAAATTCTGAAGTTGCTGCTGCTTGCAGCGAACACTATATGCCACGCTTCGCAGGTGATGCATTACCAAAAACCTCAACCGGCACTATTTTGGCGATCGCCGATAAATTAGAAACATTGGTTGGCATCTGGGGTGTAGGTTTGGCACCAACTGGCGACAAAGATCCGTATGCTCTTCGTCGCCACGCATTGGGTATTTGCAGGCTATTACTCGAAAAGAATCTAGCGTTGAATCTGGTTGAGCTCATTGAGTTAGCTCGCGCGCAATTTCCGCAAAATGAAGTGCAAGCAAATGCTAAAACTGCCGATATATACGAATTTATTATTGATCGCATGCGCGCCTATTTGCGTGACCAATCTTTTGCTGGTAAGCCCTTTACGAGCGCAGAAATTGATGCAGTATTGAGCCAATCACCGGCACAGATCCACGACTTGGTAGAGCGCTTAACCGCCCTCAGAGAATTTAATGCCCTACCTCAAGCTGCTCAATTGGCGGCAGCTAATAAACGCATTAGTAATATTCTGAAGAAAACAACTACCCCGATCCCGGCTGCATGCGCAAGCAAGCTTTTGCAAATTCCCGCTGAAGTTACATTGCAAAATGCGCTCGAGAAAGCAACTCCTGCTTTAGTTGCAGCGTATGAAAACCGTCAATTTGTAGAACTCTTAAAGGCGTTGGTAACCTTAAGCGAACCCATCGATCAATTTTTTGCGGACGTGATGGTAATGGATCCCAACCCAGAACTTCGGGATAACCGCTTGGCACTCCTGCAACAACTTCACCAGAAAATGAATCTCGTTGCCGATCTCGGCAAATTAGCATGAGCACTAGCTCTTCAAAACTCATTATTTTGGATCGCGATGGCGTCATCAACGAAGATCGCGATGATTATGTCAAGTCTGTTGATGAATGGGTCCCTCTGCCGGGAAGTCTTGAAGCCATTGCGCTTCTCAATCAAGCGGGCTACCAAATAGCCATTGCCACTAATCAGTCTGGCCTTGCCAGAGGCTTCTTTTCTATCAACGATTTGCATGCCATGCATAGCAAAATGGAAAAGCTACTTCAACCGCTTGGTGGAAAAATCGATAGCATTTTCTTTTGTCCACATACTGATGCTAGTGGTTGCGATTGTCGCAAGCCTGCACCAGGCCTTATGAAAGAAATTGCTCTGCGTTATCAGTTGTCCAGTAGCGCTCAACCTTTGCTGGGCGTACCCATCGTAGGAGACTCTCTTCGCGACCTTCAAGCGGGGGTAACCTTGGGTGCCTCGCCACACCTTGTGCTAACAGGTAAGGGCCAAAAAACCATGGATAAAGGCAATCTACCATTGGGTACTCAAATTCATGCCGATCTCATGGCTTTTGCAACCGCTTTACTGAAACCTCAAGCCTAGGATCCTCATGGAATTTTTGCGCTCCATTCTGTTTGCGATTTTTCTTGTCATTTTCACCCCCATCTGGTCAGTGCTGTGCATGCTGGCTTTTCCATTTTTAAGTCCAGAAAATCGCTATACCTTTATTGGCTTGTGGAACAAGATTGTCATTTGGCTGCTCTGGCATCTTTGTGGAATTCATTATGAAATTCGCGGCATGGAAAACATGTATGCGGTTATCAATCAACCCGTCGTGATTTTGAGCAAACATCAATCTGCTTACGAGACCATTGCCTATATTGCTCTTTTACCAAAACAACTGTGTTTTGTTTTTAAAAGAGAATTGTTGTGGATCCCCTTCTTTGGTTGGGCATTAGCTTTACTGAAGATGATTCATATTAATCGCGCAAATAAACAAACAGCGGCGCTCTCAGTTGCAAGCCAAGGTCGTGAGCGGCTTAGCGAAGGCAAGTGGATTTTGCTGTTTCCGGAGGGTACTCGGACGCCGAGAGGATCTACCACTCCTTACCGCAAAGGGGGCGCACGCCTGGCTAGCGCAACAGGAGCGCTTGTCATCCCGATTGCTCATAATGCGGGTATTTGCTGGCCTAAGAATAGTTTCTTGAAAAAACCTGGCACTGTCATTTTTTCTATTGGCCCTGCTATTACTTCTGAAGGCAAAAGCGGAGAAGCTTTACAACAAGAAGTAGAGACTTGGATTGAAACGGAAATGCGCCAGATTGATCCTAGCGCGTACCGTTAAGCGGGTCGCATTAATCTGCTATTAGCTTGGCCCACTCAATATAGCGACTCACCGGAATATCTTGAGCTCGGGCCTTGAGCTCATCCTCACTTAACACCAACTTCGCTGCAAAAGATTGCAAATTCGTCCGCAACATCTTCCTGCGTTGTGCAAATGCTGCCGCAACTACTTTTTCTAGCGCATTCCATTGATCTGATGTCAGACAAAAATCTCGCTTTGGAATCATGCGCACCACCGCTGAATTGACTTTAGGCGCGGGTTCAAAAGCCTGCGGAGGAACCTCAAGAACTTGCTCCATGTCATAACGTGTCTGAAGCATGACTGACAATCTACTAAAGTCTGAGCTGCCCGCTTGCGCCACCATTCTTTCAACCACTTCTGCCTGCAACATAAAGACCTGCTCATCAATGTATTTAGCAGCAGATACTAAATGAAATAGCAACGGCGAAGATATGTTGTATGGCAAGTTGCCCACCACCTTGCAGAGCCCAGACTTTTGATGACGGTCTTGCGCCCACTGCTCAAAATCAAACTTGAGTGCATCACCCTCAATAACATTTAAGCCTGGTAGATTTTCCTGCTGCCAATAAGCCACTAAATCGCGATCGATCTCCAATAGATCCAAATGGTCAAGATTGACCAAAAGAGGTTTAGTCAAGGCTCCAAGACCAGGTCCAATTTCGATCACATGCATATCCGGACTTGGATGAATCAAAGAAACAATCGAATAAATGATGCCTTGATCTTGCAAGAAATTTTGACCAAAGCGCTTACGTGCACGATGCATGGCCTATGACCTCTTTTGCTGATTGAGCGCCAATTGATAAGCCAAACGCAAGGCTTCGAGCATTGAGCCAGAATCCGCCATACCTTTGCCTGCAATATCTAACGCTGTTCCATGATCTACGGAGGTGCGAATGATTGGTAACCCTAGGGTGACATTCACGCCACCACCAAATGTCACAAATTTAAATGGGGCTAAGCCTTGATCGTGATACATCGCTATGAAAGCGTCGACTTTTTGTAATGCCTTGAGATCAAACATCGTATCACCAGGAAAAGGTCCGACAACGTCAATCCCAAGAGCTTTAGCAGACTCAATTGCCGGAATAATGACATCAATCTCTTCTCGCCCCAGATAGCCTGATTCCCCTGCATGTGGATTTAGTCCAGCCACCCGAATATGTGGATGAGATATGCCAAATTTACGCTGCAGATCTTGATGAACGATTTGAATGGTTTCTAAAAGTGTTGCTTTGGTTAAAGCCTGAGACACGTTTTGCAATGGCAAATGGGTGGTAGCGAGAGCTACCCGTAAATGCGCAGCAGATTGAAGACCCAGAAATCCCTGGGCTAAAGGCGCGCAGAGCATCATGACCACACGCTTCACATGGCAACGCTCTGCCAAGTATTCCGTATGCCCCGTAAAAGAGATACCCGCTAAATTGATCACGCTTTTTTGAATGGGAGCAGTCACCATCGCATCAAAAGAGCCGTCAAGACAGCCATCAATTGCGCAGTTCAATGTATTTAATACATATTGCGCATGATCGGCATTAACCACGCCTGGCTTCACAGCGAATAACAATGGAACTGAATGAATGAGAATGCGCTCATTTGGAATACTACCTGGTTGATCAAGCGACCTTAATAGATCGGCATCCCCAATCAGAGTAATTTTTGCATTAGGCTGCTCTGCAAGAAATTGTCTTGCGGCAGCAACTGATATTTCAGGCCCTATACCAGCTGGCTCGCCGGTAGTTACCGCCAAATTAACGCGGGGCTTTTGCTGAGGCATCATCTGTATTCAAGACCTTGACTGTTGCTGTGTCTCTTAGTTCACGCAACCAATCTTGATAAGCCTGCTCAAATTTTCTTTCCCGAATAGCAGCACGAGCAAATTGACGTTGCTTTTCAACGGTAAGCTGCGCTTCGCGACGCTCTAATACCTGAATTAAATGCCAACCAAATTCTGTTTTTACTGGATTGCTTACTTCACCAATTTGCAAACGATTCATTGCTAACTCAAACTCGGGCACTAAGTCTCCAGGACCCATCCAACCTAAATTTCCGCCATTTTGAGCAGAACCGTCTTCAGAATACTTCTTAGCAAGCTCACCAAAATCAGCAGTTTTAGCGCGGACCTGATCACGGTATCCAGCAAGGCGCCGCTCAGCATCTTGATCAGATAAGCCAGCGCGATGGCGCAATAAAATATGGCGAGATAAGGTTTGCGTAATAGGAATGTTTTGCGGAGTGCTTGGGGTTGCATCCGCTTGCGGCGCAGCTTGACCACCAGCAACGAGTGCACGGCGATCCAATACCTTAAGAACGTGATAACCCGCAGGACTTTTCACAACCGCATTAGCTACTTGGCCCCCACCCGTATTTCTAACTGCTTCATAAAAAATCTGCGGCAGTCTATCGGGGGTACGATACCCTAACTCTTGGAATTTGATTTTCGGATTTTCTTGTGCCGCCATTGCCCCTAGCGAGAGAAAATCGGCGCCTCCTTTAGCTTCACGTAATAAGCTCTCTGCTTTTTTCTTCGCATCTGCTTGAGCGCCAAGACCAGCACCTGCATCAGCAGGAATAAAAATTTGGGCTACATCAATCTCTTCCGGCTCACCTTTTGCTGCTGGTGCGGAGCGCGCTCCAGCCCCCATGCTTAAGGCGCGATTCTTTTCGACAATATAGTTATCAATCTCAGCATCTGAAATTTTAATTTTGGCTTCAATCTCACGCTCACGATAACGGCTGGTCATCACGTCATTACGGAGGAATTCTTTGTACTTCTCAAAAGAGCTACCTGAGGCCTCAATCTTTTGCTTAAACTCTGCAACACTGAGTTTATTTTTTGCAGCAATATTTTCAATAATGCTATTGAGTTCTTTTTCGTTTACAGAAAACCCTTCGCGTTCAGCATTCTGAATTTGAATCTTTTCAAGTATTAAACGATCTAGAACCTCCTTACGCAAGGTGGCCTCATCCGGCGCTTTTGCCCCCTGCTTCTTCAATGCATTAATACGGTCATCAATTTCTTTACGCGTAATAAAACCCGTATTCACAACGACTACGACACCATCGATATGACGCACTTTATTGTCACTTGCTTTGGATGCTGCCTGATCTTGCGCATGGGCATTACCAACGCAAAGAAGGGCGCTAAGGATGAACTTCATCCACGCATCAAAAATAAAGTGTTTTTTCAAAAAGATCATTGGTAATTCTCAAAAGTTGAGATTGGCAACGGTTTAGGAGTAGGCATATAACCAGGCACATTCAGCTTCATTAAATCAACAGGATTATCCCCCACTACACCGAGCCCTCTAAATTCAACCTGAAACATAATTTGCGTCGTCGTATTGTTGTTTAGCAATAGTTGAGAGTAAGAGCTACGAAACACCATGCAATCCCGTACATACTCTAATGCAACCACAGTATTTAACGTTTTTGAGGCAAGAGAATCATACCCCCATCGACCAACTAAAGAAACATCTTTCGTGACCGGCCATTGCCCAGAAATATTGTATTGATCAGTAGTTGTCGCTGCTGGTGTACCAATTGGGTTAAATGGTGAGGCTTGAATAGGCGGCTGCCAAACATTGCGGTAACCAAAATTCAGGCTGCGGCCCATGGTTGGCCGCCAGCTTCCACCAACCGTAGTTTGCACAAAGCGATTGAGCTGTGAGTTGTATTGACCAAAGAAGTCCGCATTGAAGTTACCCATTAAACGAACACCTGCAGATGCAAGAGTGTCTGAATACGTGGTGGGATTTGCGATGTTACCGGTAAGGCCAACACGCTGACCTGTAAATTGTTGTTGTTGTGCGAGGGTAAAGACTGCGCGATCAGCTCCAGTAGTTGCTTCTGTAATTCGACTTGTAAGTCCAACAGTCATTTTATTGTTATCTGAAATGCGATCGTTACCAATAAAAGTGTTTTCACTAAAAATCTGTGAAATACCAAAGCCTTGATCAGCAGTATCAAACAATGGCGTATTTGCCTGATTGACATAAGGCGTGTAAACATAGAACGCTCTTGGCTCAAGACTGAGCAACATTTCACGTCCAAAAAAACTACCCATCTCCAAAGCATCACGCTCAAGCGCTAAGCCGCTATCCAAACTCACCGTTGGAATCAAAAAGCCCTGAGCTGGTTGATAACCAGGTTGAAAAGCAATCGCGTTATACGTATTGGATTGAAATGAAACCTTAGGGCGCACATAGTATCCAGGAGTAATCGTAGGGTACTCCATTGCACCTTTCACAATTGTTCGATCCGCTTGACTAAAAATACCAGGGGCTGTTCCTGGTGTAGCGCTCGCAATGTTGTATTGAAAACGCGTAAAGTCGGTAGCTAACATCGACGTTGGTCCAGTTGGCAAGGTAATGTACTTACCATCATTTCCCGATGTCGGTGGTACCAAGTTACTACGATAGACTGCGGTAACTTGCGGAAGAATGTTGTAAGGAGCACCAACCACGCTTGGCAAATTCGGTTGCAATGTTTGAAAGGTTTGTGCTTTTGCGCCTACTGTCCAGTTACTTAATGCAGAAGGCAATTGAGACAGAACACCAAACTCTTGACGGAACTGACTTGTCACGCTGCCAGCTACTGTTTGAGAAAAATCGGTTGGGTATTTGTTATCAGATACTTTGGCTGCATTGACATATGCATTCACAGATCCTGGACCACCCATAGTAGATCCAAATACATTCTGCCGTTGTTGCCAGTCATAACGCCAACGATTAATACCACCCGCCTTCTGATCATGTGGCAAATAATCACCCATGACATTACCCACATATGCAGGATTGATAAACCGATACCCCATTCCCAATTGCAAACCACGCTGACTCATGTAGCGCGGCAAGATAGTCAAATCTTTATCAGGAGCAATATTGACGTAATACGGTTGAGTAATATCCACGCCATTTTTTGAGTTGTACCCAGCAATAGGTGGCAGCAAACCAGAGCGTCTCTCTCTTCCCATCGGCAAACTGAAATAGGGCACATAGGCCATAGGAATATTGAACACATGCATGACACCATCCTGGCCCTGTCTCTTATACACATCT
>NZ_JAHBAK020000001.1 GCF_018500155.2 Polynucleobacter sp. | reverse complement strand
AGATGTGTATAAGAGACAGGGTCCAGTGATTGCATTGCGCAATAAGTACAAAGATCAATTTGAGAAGACTCACGGTGTGAAGTTGGGTTTCATGTCTTTCTTTGTGAAGGCAGCAACACACGCTTTGAAAAAATTCCCACTTTTGAATGCTTCTGTTGATGGTAACGATATCGTTTACCACGGCTACTTTGATATTGGTATCGCCGTTAGCTCACCACGTGGTTTGGTAGTGCCAATTTTGCGTGATGTTGATCAAATGAACTTGGCCGATATCGAGAAGAAGATTGCTGAATTTGGCGTTAAGGCTCGTGAAGGTAAGTTATCTATTGAAGAGTTGACTGGCGGTACATTCTCCATCTCTAACGGTGGTGTGTTTGGCTCTATGCTCTCTACACCAATTATTAATCCTCCACAGTCTGCCATCCTTGGTATTCATGCTACAAAAGATCGTGCAGTGGTTGAGAATGGCCAAGTCGTCGTGCGCCCAATTAACTATTTAGCATTGTCTTATGACCACCGCATTATTGATGGTCGCGAGGCTGTACTTGGTTTGGTTGCCATGAAGGATGCTTTGGAAGATCCTTCACGTCTTCTCCTTGATTTGTAAGAAGGGAAAATCATGAGCCAAGCTTTTGATGTACTCGTAATTGGTGGTGGTCCTGGTGGCTACATTGCTGCTATTCGTGCGGCGCAACTCGGTTTTAAAGTTGCTTGCGCTGAATCCAATAGTTATGACGATCCTAAAGGTGAACCACGCTTAGGAGGTACCTGTCTTAACGTGGGATGCATTCCGTCTAAGGCCTTGTTGGCATCTTCTGAAGAATTCGAGAAGATTGGTCGCCACGCTGCAGATCATGGAATCAAAGTTGGCTCAGTCAGCATTGATTCGAAGAAGATGGTGCAACGCAAAGACGATATTGTCACCAAAATGACTGGCGGTATTCAGTATTTGTTCCGCAAAAACAAAATCACCTTACTCAAGGGACATGCTTCTTTTGAAGGTAAGGGTGCAGATGGCTATCAAGTCAAGATTGATGGCAAGGACAAAGCAACCGTTTCTGCTAAGAACGTGATTATTGCGACAGGTTCTAAGGCCCGCCATTTGCCAGGTATTCCAGTAGATAACGTATTGATCTGCGATAACGAAGGCGCTCTCAAGTTTGATTCTGTGCCTAAGAAATTGGGTGTTATCGGTGCTGGTGTGATCGGTTTGGAACTAGGTTCTGTTTGGCGTCGTTTGGGTTCTGAAGTAACTGTGCTCGAAGCATTGCCATCTTTCTTGGCTGCTTGCGATGTCAGCATTGCAAAAGAAGCGCAAAAGTTATTCACTAAACAGGGTCTTAACATCAATATGGGTGTGAAGATCGGTGATGTGAAGGCGGATAAAAAGGGTGTAGTGGTGAACTACACTGATAGCGCTGGCAAAGCGGCAAAACTGGAGTGCGATCGTTTGATCGTTTCTGTTGGTCGCGTGCCAAACACTGAAAAATTGGGTCTCGATAAGATTGGTCTCAAAGTGGATGAGCGCGGCTTTATTCCTATTGATGACCATACATGCGCAACTGCAGCCCCAGGCGTTTATGCGATTGGTGACGTAGTACGTGGACCGATGTTGGCACACAAGGCTGAAGACGAAGGCGTTCTCGCAGCAGAGGTGATTGCTGGTCAAAAGCCTCATATCGATTACAACTGCATTCCTTGGGTTATCTATACCGATCCAGAGATTGCATGGGTTGGTAAGACAGAGCAGGCTCTCAAAGAAGCTGGCATTGCCTACAAGGCTGGTCAATTCCCATTCGCTGCTAATGGTCGCGCATTGGGTATGGGTCGTGCCGATGGTTTTATTAAGGTGTTATCTGATGCGAAAACCGATGAGATTCTCGGAGTTCACATTATTGGCGCCAATGCTTCTGATTTGATTGCTGAAGCCGCTGTAGCAATGGAATTTAAAGCAGCAGCTGAGGATATTGCACGTATCTGTCATCCGCATCCAAGTTTGTCAGAAGTGATGCGCGAAGCAGCATTAGCGACAGATCAACGCGCACTCAATATGTAATTGAAAACCATTGAGTATTACCATCAAGAGTTAAAAGCGCGCGGGTATCAAAGCGATCCCGCGCAGCTTCGTGCTGTTGAACGGTTGCAAAAGTGTGAAGACGAATGGATAGCCTATAAAGGCATCCGTAGTAACAATCTCAAAAAGAAAATATTTAAACCAACGCTTCCACGTGGTCTTTATTTGTGGGGTGGCGTAGGTCGTGGCAAGTCTTTCTTAATGGACTGCTTTTATGCAGCATCACCATTAGAGAAAAAAATTCGCATTCACTTTCATGAATTCATGCGTGAAGTTCACCGTGAACTTCATGAACTTTCTGGGCTTGCAGACCCGCTAGATGAACTCTCCAAGCGCATTGCCAATCGCTATCGATTAATTTGTTTTGATGAATTTCACATTAACGATATTGCTGATGCCATGATTTTGTATCGTTTGCTCAATGCGCTTTTTGCCGATCGGGTGCAGTTTGTCATGACATCCAATTACCGTCCTGATCAGTTATATCCCAATGGATTGCATCGTGACCGACTCTTGCCAGCGATTAAATTGCTAGAAGAAAAATTAGATGTGCTCAACGTGGATGCTGGAAATGATTATCGAAGAGTGCAGATGGCTCAAGTTGAGGCATATCTCACGCCTCTTAATGACCAAACTCAAGCAACGTTAGGGCAAATGTTTCAGACGCTGATTGGTAATCAGCCGGAAACACCCAATCCAGTTTTGCATATCGAATCCCGTGAATTAAAACCATTACATATGGCCGATGGGGTGGTTTGGTTTGACTTCCAAACCTTATGTTGTGGCCCGCGCTCACAAAATGATTATCTGGAGATTGCTAATCAGTTTCATACGGTGATGCTTTCAGGCGTTCCCTACATGCCTCCCAAAATGACCAATGAAGCACGTCGTTTTATATGGCTGATTGACGTTCTGTACGACCACAAAATCAAGCTGATTATGTCGGCTGAGGTGCCAGCTCCTGATTTGTATACCGAAGGTCAAATTACGGCAGAATTCTCCAGAACCGTCTCTAGATTGATTGAAATGCAGTCCCGTGATTATTTGGATGCTCCTCGCCGGGTAATTGATACCAGCTTGACCTAAAATAGGGTCATGAGCAGTCTTTCCTCTCCCAATGCCGATCTACATTGCCACTCTGTGGTCTCTGATGGCACTCTCACGCCCGAAGCTTTGGCTGAACGTGCCAAGGCGAATGGGGTACATTTGTGGGCTCTTACCGATCATGATGAGTTAGGTGGTCAAAAGCGCGCCAAAGACGCGGCTAATGCATTGAAAATGGATTATTTATCGGGTGTCGAAATTTCCGTAACTTGGATGAATCAAACCATTCATATTGTTGGCTTGGGCATTGATGCAGATCACCAAGGAATCATTGAGGGCTTACGTCGCACCCGTGAAGGTCGAGGAAATCGCGCTCAACTGATGGCCGACCAATTGTTAAAGGCTGGCATTCCTGGTGCGTATGAAGGCGCATTACATTTCGCTGGCAATCATCAGTTAATCTCTCGTACGCATTTTGCGCGTTATTTGGTTGAGCAGGGCGTGTGCAAGGATACGGAACATGTCTTCAAAAATTATTTAGTAGAAGGCAAGCCAGGATTTGTGCCGCATCAGTGGGCTAGCTTGGAAGATGCTGTTGCCTGGATTAAGGCTGCGGGCGGAGTGGCAGTGATTGCCCATCCTGGTCGTTACCCATTTAACTCCATGCAAATGGAAGAGTTATATAAGCAATTTAAAGATATTGGCGGCCTTGGGATTGAAGTGATTACTGGAAGCCACAGCCCTGATCAATACCAAACCTATGGAAAAGTAGCGCAGCAATATGGATTCTTGGCCTCAAGGGGCTCAGACTTTCATGATCCGAATGAAAGTCATATTGATCTCGGTGTATTGCCACACTTGCCAGACCATTTAACACCGGTTTGGTCTGTATTTCATTAATCTCATTCATTACTAACAAAGAAAAAGAAAACGATGTTTGCTGAACGTGTCCTCTCTGGTATGCGACCTACTGGAAATTTGCATCTTGGCCATTACCACGGAGTATTAAAAAATTGGGTGCGTTTGCAATCTGAGTATCCTTGTTTTTTCTTTGTAGCGGATTGGCATGCCTTAACCACGCACTATGAAACACCGGATGTGATTGAGCAGTCGGTCTGGGATATGGTGCTTGATTGGCTTGCTGCAGGCGTCGATCCCAATCAAGCAACCTTATTTATTCAGAGTAAGGTGCCTGAGCATGCAGAACTCTTTTTGCTGCTTTCTATGGGCACACCATTGGGTTGGCTTGAGCGCGTCCCAACCTATAAAGACCAAATCGAGAAGCTCAAAGAGAAGGATCTTCAGACCTACGGATTTTTAGGTTATCCGCTACTGCAAGCGGCCGATATCTTGATTTATCGAGCACAGTTTGTGCCGGTTGGCGAAGATCAGGTTCCCCATGTTGAAATGACTCGTGAGGTTGCAAGGCGCTTTAATTATCTATACGGTCGCGAGCCGGGTTTTGAAGAGAAGGCGCTTGAGGCCGTAAAAAAATTGGGAAGCAAGCGCGCCAAAATGTACTTGGAATTGCGTGTGGCATTTCAAGAGCGTGGTGACGAGGATGCTTTGGAGCAAGCTAAGGCTCTCTTACAAGAAGCGCAGAGTCTTTCCATGGCTGATCGTGAAAGATTATTTGGTTTCTTGGAGGGTGCTCGCAAAATTATTCTGCCAGAGCCTCAAGCCTTATTGACAGCAGCGTCGCGGATGCCAGGTATAGATGGTCAAAAAATGTCAAAGTCTTACGGTAATACGATTAGCGTAAGAGAGCAGCCTGAAGATGTCATTAAAAAGATTCGGACCATGCCCACTGATCCTGCGCGGGTTCGCAGAACGGATGTAGGCGATCCAGCTCGTTGCCCAGTCTGGCAATTACACACTGTCTATTCTTCTGAAGATACGAAGCAACGGGTTGATAAGGGCTGCAAATCTGCAGGCATCGGCTGTTTGGAGTGTAAGCAACCTGTGATTGATGCCATATTGGCCGAACAGCAACCCATGTTTGAGCGTGCCCAAAAATATCTCGATGACCCAAGCCTTCTACGCTCCATCATTGCGGACGGTTGCGACAAGGCGCGAAAAGTTGCGCAAGAGACGATGCGCGAGGTCAGGGAAGCAATGGGCCTTGCATACGATTAAGGAAACCCTTGGCAGCAACGCATGACCCACTTTTGAGCGCTTCTCCCTGGGTGAAGCGTTTTGCCCCTCAGATTCCTCGGGGGAGTTTGGTGTTGGATCTTGCCTGTGGCGCTGGAAGACATGCAATTTATTTAGCGCAACAAGGATTTTCAGTATTGGCTGTAGATCAAGATGTCTCTGCCTTAGAAAAGAGCAAAACTGCTCGCGTTGAAACTAGAGCCTTGGATTTGGAGGGTAATATCTGGCCAATACCAGAGGCTGGATTTGGCGCTATCGTGGTGACCAATTATCTCCACAGACCTTATTTGGACCGCTTGCCAGAGATGTTGGGTAAAGGAGGGCTTTTGATCTACGAAACCTTTGCTCAAGGAAATGCCCAATTTGGTAAGCCCTCTAATCCCAATTTCTTGCTAAATTCAGGGGAATTGCTGGCTTTAGCGTCCCGCCACGCCTTGAAGGTATTAGCATATGAGGATATTTATACCGATGAACCTAAGCCAGCCATGGTTCAGCGCCTCTGTGCCCTAAAAGAGGCGTAAAAAAGGCGTATTCCGTTACAATTTCCAGGTTAAGACAGCTTAAAAATTGGTAAAAATTCGGTGACAAATACTACCCATTCCAAAGGAAGCAAAAAGATCATCGCTGGAAGCATGCCAGCAATTGTTACTCCGATGTTTGAGGACGGCAGTCTAGATTTTGCCAGATTGAAGTCTTTACTGGATTGGCATGTCGCAGAAGGAACCGATGGCATTGTGATTGTGGGAACAAGCGGTGAATCACCAACGGTTTCCGTTCAAGAGCATTGCGAACTCATTCGTGTAACGGTTGATCACATTGCTGGACGTATTCCAGTCATCGCTGGTACTGGCGGTAATTCCACTGCAGAGGCTATTGAGCTTACTGAATTTGCCAAGAAGGTTGGTGCAGATGCCAGCCTTCAGGTGGTCCCTTACTACAACAAGCCAACCCAAGAGGGTATGTTTGCGCATTTTAAGAAAATTGCTGAATCAGTTGATTTGCCCGTCATTTTGTACAACGTCCCGGGCCGGACAGTCGCTGATTTAGC
>NZ_JAHBAK020000021.1 GCF_018500155.2 Polynucleobacter sp. | reverse complement strand
CAGAAATGGAATGAGGTCATAAAAAGAAATGCTGACTGGCGTATCGAGATCAAAGCGACCGACACTCGTTACGGTGTTATCGCCAAAGCCCTCAAAGAGACTGCTAATGTGCACGATATCAGGCTGCAGGCTAGCAATAAACGCCTCGCGCACCAGTTCAGCACCTTCGCGGCGTAAATCGGTTCCAGCCTGGCACTCCATTACCGGACCAGGCGCATACCAAACCCGAATATTTTCGGGGGGCAATAAATCCGCAAACTGATTTTTAATAAACTGGGTGGCATCCGGAAATAAACCGTTGAGCACCAGAATTACTTCGTGCTCACCGCGATTGCGAATAATCGCTTGCGCTAAGGATGTGGAGTAGCGCCCAATACCTCTAAAGCGACTATTGCTTTGTGCGCCTTGTAAGTCAATGACAATTCGCATCAAGACACTTTCGTATCGGTATTAGCTGCAGGTGAGGATTTCAGTTGGCTGTAAATCATCTGCGCACGTTTTGATAGTTGCTCTTCTGAGATATCCAAGACAACTACTGGTCCAACCATTAAAGGTGAGAATTGATTGGTAGATGCTTGTTGTAGACGGCTGGCATAAAACTTTTTCAAAAAGTTATACATGCCATATTTGCAAATAAAGAAATACACCTGACGACGTAAGGCCGGATTTTTGTCTAAAAAAGCCAAACCATGTTTGAGGGTGGTAAGAATATGGCGTTTTAGGGCTTTTTTCATCGGGGAAGGGCTAATTCCGCTTGGGGGAATTGCTAGAAACTCTATTTTCTATTGAATTTGTAGGTAAATGGTCATGCAGACCACATTATATGGGCTCAATAGGGGGTATTTACATAAATGGGGTGCTTAATTTGGGGGTAAAACCCTGGAAATGGGGTGTTTGACTCTGTATTGACTTAAGGTACCAAACTTAAGAAAAGATATTCAAAGAAGATGATCAGATGCACGATCCCTTGCAGCAAAGTGGTTCTACCAATAGCTAGGGTGATGGCGCCGATAAACAGGGAGAGATAGAGCAAAACAGTATTGAGGGTACTAATGCCAAGACTAAGGTGTAAATCAAATAGGATGGCAATGGCTGCCACCACTGGGATCGTTAAGCCAATGCTTGCTAGAGCAGATCCAAGCGCTAAGTTCAAACTACTTTGTAAACGGTTAGCTTTTGCCGCGCGTACTGCAGCAAATCCCTCAGGCATCAGTACTAACATTGCAATAGCGATACCTACAATCGTCTTCGGTGCGCCAGCAGCCTTGACCCCTGCCTCAATGGCGGGACTTAACATCTCTGCCAGTCCAACGACTGCGACCAGCGAAATCAATAATAGAAGCAGGCTCACCATTGTTTTTACATTGCTTGGTTTACTTGCGTGCACATTGCTATCGGACCTCGTCCCATCATCACTTGGTAGGTAATAGTCACGGTGTGAAACGGTTTGAAAGAAGATAAATGCAATATAGAGCGCAAATGAGGCAATGCCGGCAAAGGCAAGTTGACTCTTTGTGAAATCTGGCCCCGGTGTACTAATGGTCACAACCGGCATGACCAGAATGAAGGTTGCCAGTGCGGTTAAAACGGCTAGAGAAGAGTTAGTGCCTTCATTGCGAAACGACATTTCATGATGCTTTAAGCCACCAGTAAAAATACAAAGCCCAATGACTCCGTTGATGACAATCATGACGGTCGCAAATACTGCATCACGGGCAATGAATTCCGAACCTTCGTGTCCTGTGAGCATCATCGAGATGATGAGAGAGACTTCAATAATAGTGACGCTAATGGAGAGCACTAGAGTGCCATAGGGCTCACCAGTTTTATGGGCAATAACTTCAGCATGATGCACGGCTGAAAGGACGGCGCCAATCAGCGTCACGCTCATGAGGATGATGAACCACGTTTGACTAAGAAGATGTGTCATGAAGAATTGCGCTACTCACTATGGGTTAAATCAGGTTAAGCTTATAGTAGTTTATTAATATCAAACAAAAAAGATCAATTTCATGAAAGCAGCCATCCTTTTTGGTCACGGTGCCCGCGATAGTCGCTGGCGTGAACCGTTTGATCAGCTCATTTCGTTATGGCGAGACCAACAACCGCAAACCTTGGTCGAATTAGCTTTCTTAGAGATGATGCAACCTTCTTTGGAGACGGCTGTAGAGAGTTTGGTGCAAAAGGGCGCCAAAGACATTGTCGTGATCCCAGTGTTTTTTGGACAAGGGGGTCATCTCAGAAATGATTTCCCTGTACTGCTAGATCAATGTCGACAGCGCTTTCCCGCTATTCAATTAAGCGCGACGCCTGCTGTGGGTGAGAGCCCCACTGTTTTGCAAGCCATTATCAATTTCGGCATTGCTGCTTTGTAAAGATTCTTGTAACGACTCTTGCGCTTTTAGTGCGTCTCCAATCACAATCAGTGCGGGCGAACCACTGTCAAACCAGTGATCTGCATTACCCTGTGCCATTTGAGTGAGTGTACCTAGCCAATGACGTTCGCGAGGTGTGCTGACGGCTTCCAAAATTTGCACAGGCGTGGTCTCGTTAAAAGTGGCGTGTTCTGCAATGAGTTGCGTAGCGATGCGCTTGGCATCTTTGCGGCCCATGTAATAGACCATCGTATCTGCACTTGGCACGGCAATCGGTTGATGGGTTTGGTCGGAAGGCAAATTCTCTGCACCTTGTGCCAAAGTAATGAAGGCGACACTGCGGGAAATGCCTCTCAGTGTCAGCGATTGCTGAATGCTGGCTGCCCCCGCTAAAGCTGCTGTAATCCCGGGTACGACTTCAACTGCAACACCCGCTAGTTTGAGGACATTTAACTCCTCATCAGCGCGGCCAAATAGCATGGGATCACCCCCTTTGAGGCGCACGACGGTTTGAAACTTATGAGCTGCATCGACTAAGCGTTTATTGATGAACGCTTGGGCAGAAGAAAGCTTGCCACAGCGTTTACCAACAGGAACCAAGATAGCTTGTGGGCAGAGAGCGAGCATTTCTGGCTCTACCAATGCATCATGAAACACAATATCTGCCTGCGCGAGCAGTTTGGCGCCACGTACTGTAATCAGATCTGCTGCGCCCGGTCCCGCACCTACAAGATAAACCTTGCCAAGTTGAGCGTTTGTGGAATTTACAGATATCGCCATAGATGTTTTTTTAAGAATGTCTTTGCTTTAAATATTTGCAGTGGCGCGGCGATCTCGCCAGCTATTTTGAGTGGTGACGCTAAATAAATCGAATTGTTTTAAAGCAACTTCAGTATTTTGATCGGGTCGCAATGAAAAGCTATCAAAGCCAACACGCGCACCTTGCAATAACTGGTCTATTAGGACATCGCCAATGGCGCGTATTTCACCAGTCCATTGCAGGCGATCTCGTAGCAGGGCGGCAGTGCTAAAGCTTCTGCCATCTCTAAAGATCGGAAAGTGGGCTGCCACAACAGGCCATAACGCTTTGCCTGCTTCAATCAGCTCAGCGTGCTTCAGAATGTCATCGTCCGCTGCAAACCAGACGCCAATCCGTCCATTGAGGGCAAGTTTGGCGACATCAGATTCTTTGTGATGCGTAATCCACCAACTAAATGGCACGAGCACTTTATGTTTGCCATGTACTAAATCGGGCAAGCCGCCTTCATCGGCGCTGCCACTCCAGATCAGCCATTCATTCGGAGCCAAGCTGGGCTTTTGCCCCTTTGGAAAATGTAATACCTGCTCGTGAGCAGCAATTTGTGTCGCAGTATTTGCGTGCGTCATGATGCTTCCACTCCCGATCCGCTATCAGAGCACTCTTTTTTCTTAGCATCCTTATAAGCGGCTTCTTTAAAAGGCGTTACGCCAAGACGACGGTACGCATCAATAAATCGCTCACCATCATGGCGATGCTGAACATAGGTATTAATAATATTGGTCATCACATCTGGAATTTCATCGGCGTAAAAAGAGGGGCCAATCACTTTGCCAATCGCAGCATCATTACCTTGCTCGCCACCAAGCGTGATCTGATACCACTCTTCACCATCCTTATCGACACCTAGTACGCCAATATTGCCGACGTGATGGTGGCCACAGGAGTTAATGCAGCCCGAAATGTTGAGACTGATATCCCCCAAATCAAAGAGGTAATCTAGATCATCAAAGCGCTCTTGAATTGCTTTGGCAATCGGCAAGGACTTCGCATTCGCTAAGGAGCAGAAGTCGCCGCCTGGACAAGCAATGATGTCGGTTAATAAGCCTACGTTGGGAAGCGCAACCTTCTGTTTTTTTGCCTCTTGCCAGAGAGTGTACATCTGAGATTGCTCAACATCTGCTAGGACTAAGTTTTGCTCATGTGACGCTCTTAATTCTCCAAAACTAAATTGATCCGCGAGATCAGCAATAGCGTACATCTGTGCTGTAGTCGCATCACCAGGGGCAACGCTACCATGCGGTTTCAAAGAGAGGATGACGCTGGCATATCCAGGTACTTGGTGAGGCTTAACATTGCGCTCTAACCAACGCGCAAATGCCGCACGTTCCGTATCACTTGCTAATGCAAGCACTTGATCATTGCTTAGTGCAGAGAGCGTCTTGTAGGCAGGTTTTGTGAAGTGCTTGGCTACTCGATTCCACTCGGCCTCTGTAAAGTTGTCATCGCCACCTTTGATATGGAGCCACTCACCTTCAACTTGACGAGCAAATTCCTCGGGGCCTAACGCTTTCACCAAAATCTTAATGCGCGCCTTGTAGAGATTATCGCGTCGGCCAAAACGGTTATACACACGCAAAAGCGCAGTTAAGTAGCTTGGCAGCAGTTGCCAGGGAAGTTCTTGCTTGATGAGAGAGCCAAGAATGGGTGTACGACCCATACCGCCGCCAGCGTAGATATCAGCAAGCAATTGGCCTGCAGCATCTTTCTTTAATTCGATGCCTACGTCATGGCATAGCAAAATAGTGCGATCTTCTTTTGCACCATTGATCGCAAATTTAAATTTACGGGGTAGATGTGCAAATTCTGGATGGAGTGTTGACCACTGGCGTAGTAATTCGCAAATCGGACGCGGATCTACATGCTCATCTCCAGCAACCCCGGCAAATGCATCGCTAGTAATATTGCGAATGCAGTTGCCAGATGTTTGAATGGCATGCATTTCTACTTTGGCAAGCTCAGCCAAAATATCCGGCGTGTCTTCTAAAGTGACCCAGTTGTATTGAATATTTTGTCGGGTGGTGAAGTGGCCATAACCCCGATCGTATTTTTCAGAAATCAGCGCAAGAGTACGTAATTGGTTGGAGTTAAATAGACCATAGGGAATGGCTACCCGCAACATGTAAGCGTGGCGTTGGTGATATAGCCCGTTTTGTAGCCGCAAGGGACGAAACTCTTCCTCAGCTAAGCTGCCATTTAGGCGCCGAGCCACTTGGTCCCGAAATTGTGCAACCCGTTGATTTACAAGGGTTTGGTCAATATGGTCATATTTATACATAGCGCACGATTGTTACGCATTTTCCATATTCCTTCAAATACTGAAAATTCCATCCTATATATCCAATAGTTATATAGGGAGAGTTATGTACTTTATTTGGAAAAACTGTGCCGCCAGTCTTACTCATATAGATAATTAAGGTAAAAATTTCTGTTTGACAGATTCTGTAATACAGAATATTATGGCTGATGATCCATTCTTTCTCATGCAAGTCTACTGAAGCGTTGTTTCACAGCATCCCTACAGCCAGATTTAAAAATATCGAAAGATTGGCTCGGCGCAAATTATTGCAATTACATGCTGCAACTGATTTATCGGATTTAAGGATTCCGCCTGGCAATATGTTGGAGCTTTTATATAAGGATCGCAAGGGTCAACATAGCATTCGTATCAATCTGCAGTGGCGAATTTGTTTTGTTTGGAAGGAAGACGGTGCTTACAACGTAGAAATTGTGGATTACCACTGAGGTTAATGCAATGACAAAATTACTCGATGAAATACACCCTGGCGAAATACTATTAGAGGACTTCATGAAGCCGCTTGGGATTACTGCACGTCAGTTAGCGGCTGATATTGATGTTTCTCCAAGTCGTATCAGTGAAATTGTTCATGGAACCCGCCCCATTACTGCTGATACTGCATTACGTCTTGGATTATTTTTTTCAATGGAGCCACGTTTTTGGCTTAACTTGCAGTCTGAATTTGATATGAGAATGGCCAAACGCCATTTGCAAAAAGAGATAGAACCCAGGATTCGGGTTTTCAAAATGGCCGCCTAATAAAAAGCCTCACTAATGTGGGGCTTTTTATTTTTAATCATTAATGACTAGAGTCCAAATTCTCGATAGTG
The DNA here is from genome assembly GCF_018500155.2 of Polynucleobacter sp. Lineage (GTDB taxonomy): Bacteria > Pseudomonadota > Gammaproteobacteria > Burkholderiales > Burkholderiaceae > Polynucleobacter. Next base: position 30,768 of record NZ_JAHBAK020000021.1, on the reverse strand, counting down.
TCTGTACAGATTGGCAATGGACGCAAATCCGAGAATCACAATCAGCACTGAAAATACATATTCGGTGGTGAGATAGTGAAAGACCTGAAAATGGATCAGTAGAGCGGCCGCAACAAAGGCACCAATAGATCCAAAAGCCACCAATTTGAAGTTCGGAATAAATGCGCCCAGAGTAATGGCAATAAAGACGATATAGAGATCTGAAACCAATTGATCTGCAGTTACAAAAATCGTGTTCGTTAATTCAGGATTAGTGAGCTTTCCTAAAACAGCTATAGCGAGAATGCTGATCAAAATTGCAAAGTTCAACTTTGCTTTGCTAATGATGGTTTTGAGTTGACTGCTCATACTGTTGGCCTGTTAAGCGCCATTACCGTTAAAGACTAGGCCAATACCAATCCAAAGAAGAATGAAGGCCACAAGAATCGTCAGGCCGATCTTTTTTAAAAAGTATCCAAGACTGTCCATGTAGATTTCATCGTTCTTGCCAAACCATCCATCAAAGCCTTTCCAAACATAACGTCCCACAAATAAAGGGAGAAGCATGGCAACAATGCCAAGAATGACGGTGAGAGTGGTATCCATGAAAGGGCGTGTCTAGCTAAGAGGTTTTAAAGGCTAAAGAATACAGGTTTTGGAGTTAACGACCAATTTTTAGCTTACCCCCCTCCTTCTAGTGCATCTCTGAGGGGGTGTTATTGGGGTTTATTGTTACAGTAGAGTCTTCGTTAATTGATGATTGAGAAAGATACAAGAATGGCTGATTTATCGGTAGAGCAAATCAAAGAAATACGTGCCAATGTGCTTGGGGCAGCAGCAAAAATTCCTGGGGCGCTGATCGGTCTGGGTGTTTTGTTCATCATTTTGGGCATGATTGGCATTGCTGGACAAGCATTGTTTTCCCTTGTATCAGTCAATGTGCTCGGTATCTTCTTGTTTGCAGGCGGAGTATTGCAGGCAGTGCATGCCTTCAAGTCAGCTGGCTGGAAGAGTGTTAGCGTGCAGCTTATTTTTGCAGTTTTATATATAGGAGCCGCTGTTTATGTATGGGCTTTCCCAATTCCTGCGCTAGAAGCTATTACCTTGTGGCTTGCCGCGATTTTTTTCATTACAGGTTTTTTGCGACTCATCGCCGCCTTTCAGCATCGTCACTTTGCTGAGTGGTTTTGGTTGGCGCTTTCTGCTGCGATCTCAATTTTGATGGGCGTACTCATTATGAATAACTTTCCATCATCTAGCCTCTGGTTGCCTGGTCTTCTGATTGCAATCGAATTGCTATTACAAGGATGGTCATTGTTGTTCATAGGACTAGCAGCTAAGTCTTTAACAAAATAAAGAGCTCTGTCATGGCAATGAAGAAAACGGATTTGTTTAAGAATTTGGCATTGGCTACTGCTCAGCGAATGAAAAACGCTGCCAAGACGCCAAAGCCGGGGGCTGCAGCAGCTAATGCTAAATCTAAAAAAGAGCTAGCAAAGGCCAATCCTCTGCTAGCTTCATTGATGGCAGAAAAGCCGGCCAAGTCAGCCAAAAAAACGAAAAAGCCACAGTAAGGCATCCATTTGCTTTGAAAAAAACCGCACCATTATTTCTGATTGATTTTCTTAAGGTCTTTGCAGCTCTCTTCATCATTGTGCATCACCTATCAAGTTATGGGCAGATTGCAGAAGACGCTCGGATAGCATTACCCGGCATCATGACTTGGCTATTTGAATATGGTCGATATGCTGTACAAATATTTTTAGTTATGGCCGGGTATTTGGCTGCCCAATCATTGAGCCGCTATGCCAATCAATCCTTTAGTAGTCAGCACTTATTAAAAGTCATTTTCAATCGTTACTTACGATTATTTGCGCCTTATGCAGTTGCCTTGTTGGTCACTATGCTGTGCGCTTATATTGCACGCTTTTGGGTTAATGACGAATACATTGGTCAGACAGAAACACTTTCTCAATTTTTGGCGCATCTATTTTTTATTCAAGGCATCTTGGGGCTTGACTCTATCTCTGCTGGCGCTTGGTATGTGGCAATTGATTGGCAGCTATATACAGTTTTGGCCATCATGTTGATTTCGTTCCCGCGTTACCAAGCGGTTATATGGATATTAAGTATCCTGGCCGTGTGTTCGTTGCTATTTTTTAATCGATCTAGCGCATATGAAGCCTACTTTATTTATTTCATTGGCGCCTATGGGCTTGGTGTCTTGGCATATCTAGCTAAGCATTTCCAGAATACAGATGTTCAGCGCTTGGCTAAAAGTGCACTGATCATGATTAGCGTCATTATTTTGATTTCCTCATTTGAGCAGCTTTGGTTAAGGAATATATTGGCTTGGGCCGTAGCACTTATGCTATTTGTATGGGGCAATCAAACTTATCCACCAGCGGTAGGCTTTAAGAAAACATTGTTAAATGCAATAGTCTGGGCCAGCCCCCGGTCCTATAGCGCTTTTTTAATTCACTTTGCTTTTATTTTGCTGGCAAATACGCTCTATATTGCTTGTGATTGGTACTTGTATAAGAGCGGTCTACTCGCGCTGACATTGATGTTGTCAGTAGTGATATGTAGTACGGTTGCTGCAAATTATTTATATCGGTTGATAGAGCTGCCAGTCTCAAAGTTAAAGCTTTGATTACTTTAAGCCTTTTAAATACCCATTTCTTTTAAGACTCGAAAAATTTCACGATAAGCCTTTGGTGGCTTATTTAGCTCTTTTTCCCTACGTGCATTACGAATAAGAGTGCGCATATTTTGGATATCCATGTCTGGATATTGTTCAATCATTTTGGTAAACGCATCATCATGTGCAATTAAGCGATCGCGATAATTTTCTAAGAAGTGAAGTTTGGCAGTTTCCGCTTTGCTGACACCTTGAATTGCGTCTAAGCGTTTCTGGATTGCGGCAAGCTCTTCCTCATCTAAAAAACGCATCAGTTTGCCAAGATATTGCTTGTGACGCCGAATCGCTTCGAAGCTCTTAATCTTATTAGTTTCAGCGATGGCCTTTTTGATAGCCTCATCTAGCGGGATGGTTTTTAAGGCGTCACTACTTAAGGCGGCCAAGACTTCCGCCAGCTTCTGGCGCTCCGTCATTTGGCGCTTTAACTCCGACTTGCTTGGACCCTCATCCTCTGGTGCAATTTTTGGAGTGCGGTTCTTTTCATTTAAATGCATAAGCTCATTTTAGACGGTGATAGGAATAGTCCGAAGAAGATCTGAGCTTGGCTGATCCTTGAGTAACTTCATTATTAGACATGTCCCAAGCATTGAAATGCCAAGATCGAATGCTATAGGGCTAAAATTCCTTTGATGCCAAGGCTTATAGCGACTGCTAATGCTAGCAGTGCAAAAATTTGCTGCAATCTTGGACCGCTGATCTTTTTTCCGATTTCTCTACCCAGTAAAAGACCGGTTAATGCACCAAGCGAGAAGGGCGCAGCCAGGGATAAATCAAAATTACCAGAGATAGCTGAAAAAATCACCCCACCTGTGGAGATCAGTGCCAGCACACCCAATGAAGTAGCGACAATGGACTGCACGGGCAGATCGGTATAACGCTTTAATGCCGGCACAATCACAAATCCACCGCCGACACCTAGCAAGCCTGATAAAAATCCTGCTAAGGAACCGGAGAACATTAAGGATCTAGCGCATGGAAGATTCCAGCGTAATTTTCCAATTTCTGGGTGAAGTAAGCAGGGTGGTGGTTTACGTTCTGGATCAGGCAGACGAAGCATCTCTCTTCGCGCTTGCAGTAATAATCGAGTAGAGACAAAAAATAGCGTGCAACTAAATAAAATGAGCAAGGGCGCATTAGGCACTATTTGTGCAATCCATAAACCGAACGGAGAGAGGATGAGCCCAAATATCGCCATAAATCCTGCGGCCTTATAGCGCAGAATTTTATTTTTTAATCCAAGAAGTGCTCCTACTCCAGCAGAAAGGGCGATAGCGGAAAGCGAGATAGGCGCCGCTTGCGCTACAGGCATATGCAAAACGAATACCAGCAAGGGGACAGACAAAATACCACCGCCGGCCCCTGTAAGGCCCATTAATAATCCCACAATGATGCCTAGGGCTGGGCTGATGAAGGCGGAGTAGTCCATTGCTGGAAATTGTAGATCATGATAATATATATATAAATATAATATACTATTTTTATCATTTATTCACTATTTAAGGAGCACTACTTGTGACTCAGAGTCTTCAACCTGATGTGAAAGCATTTTTTGATCCAGAAACCTGGACTTTTACTTATGTTGTTTTCTTGGGCAAAGGTAGTCCTTGTGTTGTGATCGATTCTGTTCTTAATTACGATCCAAAGTCTGGGAGAACTGCTACGCGATCTGCTGATGAGGTCATTGCTTTTATCAAAGGTGAGCAATTAGAGTTGATCTGGATACTAGAAACGCATGCTCATGCAGACCATCTGACAGCTGCGCCATATATTCAGGAACAGCTTGGCGGAAAGATAGTCATTGGTTCACAAATTACGCATGTACAAAATGTCTTTAAAGACATATTTAATTTAAGTAAGCCATTTTCAGCCGATGGATCTCAATTCGATTGCTTATTAAAAGATGGTGAGTCGTTGGATTTTGGGAAGCTTTCACTCAAAGCGCTCTATGTTCCAGGGCATACCCCAGCATGCATGGCATATGAGGTTGGCAATGCATTATTTGTTGGCGATACCCTATTTATGCCGGATGTGGGGACTGCACGATGCGACTTCCCAGGCGGTAGTGCGGCAACCTTGTATCGTTCGATTCAAAAAATCTTGTCATATCCAGATGAGACTATGTTATATATGTGCCATGACTATCCTCCAGCAGGAAGGCCCATTACTTATTGCACGACCGTGGGGGAGCAAAAAAAGTCAAATATTCATGTTCATTCAGGGGTTAGTGAAGCGGATTTCGTGCAAATGCGTAATACACGCGATGCCACTCTAGAGATGCCTAATCTGATTTTGCCCTCGATTCAAGTCAATATACGTGCAGGACATTTTCCAGAGCCAGAATCAAATGGAAAATCCTATTTAAAAATTCCTTTGAATGCGCTTTGATATGGCTATTAATAAATCTGAGTTAAAAAAAATGCAAGCATCCGCAAAAGATGCTTGTCAATTAATGAAAGTTTTATCCAATAGCGATCGGATGATGTTGTTATGTGAGATTGGCCAGGGTGAAAAATGCGTCACTGAGCTTGAGCAAGCGATTGACCTGCATCAACCCACCTTATCGCAACAATTGACTGTTCTGCGTAAACAAAAATTGGTGAAAACAAGAAGAGAAGGAAAGCAAATTTTTTATTCCTTATCAAGTGATATTGCCGTGTCGATATTAAGTCTCTTGTATAAACATTACTGCAAAAAATAGCGCTAGCGAGAATGCAATAAAGCCATGCTATTTATTGCTTGCTTTGATAGTGTGAAGGATAAACATCGAAAAAAATAGCAAGCCAATACTCCAATGTAAGTTGATGGCAATTTCTCTGAGATCCTCTGAGCCATAATAAAGAAGGGCACCTGTAATGATTAGCAGCCCCAAAAAACTCAGCTGGCTAATGCCACTAATTCTCTTATGCTTGGACTGTAAGCCAGCTTTGAGGTGAAAAGGCAGTGCGCTACCAAGCGCAAGCGTCGCAAGTATTGCCCCCACGCCATGTAAAGCCAAAATGAGGTGCGATCCCAATATTGGGCGATGAATTTCGAGATGGCGGCCAATCAGGTAAGCAACGCCACTCAGAGAGCAGCTAGACATTCCCACGATCACAAACCATTTTTGCCAGTGAGGCATCTTTCCTAGTCGACTCATGCTGAAATCCGAATTGCTTGTGCAGAAAATTTTGCAAAACAGGGGTGATTGATCTGTTTTGAGATAGCCAGGACCTTGGTTAATGCATCCGCATAGATACATTCTTTAGCAAGAATGGAATACGAATCATGATTTTGAATAAATCGTTCGGACTCATCCGTTGCTAAGGGATTGATTAAATGGCTAGCCTGTTGAGATCGGTTTGCAAAATAAAGGCTGCTCGTTGCGAGAGCTGCATTTTGCAGATTGCCGATCTTATAAAGTTCTTTTGGGTTATGGGGATTACGAAGGTGAATAGGTCTTGGATTGTCGCCAAACACTTTTAAATCCCCGCCTGCATTGACAGCCCCAGATGAGATGCCCTCAGAGCGTAAAATTCTGACGGCCATATCCACCGCAAAGCCCTTAGCAATTCCGCCAAGGTCTAAACAAACAGGGCGAGTGGAGGTAATTAGTTCTGGGCTCAGAAAGCAAACATCTTTGATGCCACCTAAATCATGATTGTGATAATCAATATGTTTTGGAAGCAGGCCAGCTGCAACTAGACGATGGCCAATTCCACAGTCAAATACACCCTGAGACTGTCGATGAATTTGCTTTGCCACGCGTAGTACCTGGGCAGTCCAGGGATGTATCTCTATTGCTTGCTGATGAGATAGTCGATTAATATGATTTAGCTCGCTGTCAGGGTTATGGAATCCCATTAATGTTTGAATCTTTTCAATTGCAGCAAAAGCGTAATCGATTTCTGCATGAAAATGATCTTCATCAACCGAGATCTCAACAAAGGTTCCCAAAAGTGGTTTGCAGCGCGTAACCATATATGACTTACTTTGCTTTTGGCTGCTCATGCTTGAGGGCTAACTCATACAGTACGCTAATACGTTTGACGCCATCAGTAAGATGTTTACAGGATAGGGTGGCGCCACCAATGTTTTGGATATCTTGATTGAGCTTGATGGAGTCAGCAAAGGATTTGCCTACAAATTGTTTGCGCCACTGTGCCTCTGCGACTTCATAGCCATACGATTCCACGTACTCTAAAATTTCAATGCCTTGAATGACGCCTTTGTTATTCAGACCTACGGCATAAGTAATCATTTCATGTTTACCAACCACTTCATCAACGATGAACCAACCCCCATCAGCAGTTTTCCAAATCCGCTCGCCCCCAAATGGGTGTCTGATGCTAGATGCAGAGCGCATTTTTTCTTGTAAATCATTTGTGATGATGAGGGGCGACTTGGTCAGTGCTTTGTTGGGGAACAAAATTTGTTGTGCTTGTTCGATGCCAACATAGATTTTTGCCTGCACAAGAATAGGGGCGGTCATTGCCGTTAGTCCCGCTAACGCGAGTGAGCTTGAGGTTCGATAGTTCATCGTGATGCCATATTTCTGATGCTTGTATTAATGGGAGAATTAATTTAGGGGGAAGCCCACTTTGACAATGAATTCATTAACTGAATGACTGTCCCATACGCGAGCATTGGAACATTCGGCTTCACCCCCGCCCATGCAGGTCCCACCAGCTAACTGGTAGCGCCAAGCACCAGTAACCCACCAGTCTTTTTCTGCATAGTGAACATTGGGCCCAATAAAGGTTGCGCGTTGAACTTGATTGCGTAAATTGAGCTCAGAATAATCATTATGAAAGCGCGCTTCTACACCGGCTGACCACTTTGGAGCAAAGCGATAGCTAGCGCCAATCAAAATATCCAACATCGATTCGGGAACGTTGCCGTTTTCAATGAACTTTAATCGTTCGTTCGCAACTACGATATTGCTAGCAAGAATCAAGCGATCATCAATAAAGTTGGACTGCAACAATAGACGCGCTTCAAGTTCATCTTTATTTCTACCCCAAGTTGGCTCTAAATATAAACCGACACCGACAGGTGATGTGACAGGATTAGTGAGGCGATATATCGCCTCTAATGAACCGCCTTCTATTCCTCCTCTTCTGTATGCTTTCGATGGGTCATGAGATGAAGGTACGCCATAGCCTCCTGTGCAGGTCGATGCATCTTCGCAGGCCTCTGGGTTGGTGTAGTTTTGATTGGCACTCGTGTAGTAGGAGTTGATGTAGCCAGCAAGTTGGAAATCATTTGTGACGCCATATTCCAACTCGGTTCTTGCGGTCCAAGCCTCATAAGTGCCTGCTGCTTGAGTTTGATTCAGTTGTAAACGCTGTTCAAACTCCCATTTCCCTTTAGGTTGTAAATCGAGTGTGTAAATCCAGCCAAATGCACCCTCTCCAGCATGAGCTAGAGAAAAGTGAAGTGCGGCGGCAAGGATAAGGCAGAAGGCAACGAGTTTTTGGATGGTTATTTTCATATGGATAAAGGAAAAGGTGATTAAAGTAAATGAGAATGGTTCTCAATATACCACTAAATGAGAATGATTCTCAAATAGGAGAATGACTACTTTTCTAAAAATGGCTTAGTTTGTGGGGGAATGTGCCCTTACAAGTAACATTGCAAGGTCATGGATGCGCAATCACTTGAAAAACTCGTATTAATGAAAATGCCGTATGGCAAGCATGCCGGGCGTGCGCTTGCAGATTTACCAGGCAACTATTTGGCTTGGTTTGCTCGAGAGGGGTTTCCTAAAGGTGAATTAGGGGAGCTTCTGGAATTAATGCACACACTAGATCACAATGGTCTAAGAGGATTATTAGCGCCGATTGCAAGAGCACATGGTGTGCATTACAGGTCTACATAGACCCTTTACTGAGAGTGAACGATGACAGTAACACGTTGACGTTCATAGTTCACTTTAGGTGATTCTGGCGGACTGCTGTGCTCAAGACTCACTTTGACACTAGAATTTTTCGTAATCTGCGTAGCGATAGTGTTTGCTAATTCAGCATTTCGATCATATTGAATTTGCACACTCGCAACATGACCAGCACGAATATTCGCAATCAGCGCATCCAGCATGTTTTCTGAATAAGTGTCAAAAAATAAAGGATACCATCCACCCATCAAAGGCTTTACTGGCTTGGCTTCAGCGGTTTTTGATGGATTTGAAGTTGACTGTTTTATCGGGAGCTGAAAATTAATCCCTGTTTTAGCAACCAATTCAGAATAAGAAATCGGTGGCGACATCGACGCTTCATTCGTGTTTTCTATCCAATATGCCCAAGCATCATTTTTTTGCGGGTCGTACACTAATTTAAATAGATGGCGTGGAACGGTGACGCGGTTTTTTCCGATACTTCCCAAACTACCAGTTGAGCCGGTAAAGATGTAGATGTCACCATCTGCACGTTTTACATATTGCCTAGTGGGCTCCTCTACATTCTTTGCCCAAATTCCCTGATTATTTTGTCTGGCCTGAGGCATCATGTTTGCTAAAGAAAATGATTGCGCCATACCTCTTTCATGATGCATATCCCCAGCTGGCACATTGTGGCCGCGGTCGTAACCACTTCCTCGATAGTCTGATAGTTGTGCACGTTCAGCAAAAGGCAATCTGGCTTCCTCATAAAACTGGTTTGTTCTGCGTGGGTGTGATGCTTGAAACTGGTTGCGGTTGAGTTTTTCAACTGCATAGATCGGCTTTTTATCTATTGGTGAGTAATAAATCGCAAAGTGATCAAAGCACAAATCCCGACCTGTTTGAGTGGTCACTGGTATTTGCTGTGCGGGAAAAAGGTCCTTGCATTCCTCGAAAAGGGCTAAAGCCTTGAGCGGGTTTAACAGTAAAACCAGTAGGGCTAGCGGCACTAAATGTTTGAGACGATGTTTCATTGCTAAATAGTTTAGGGGTTTCGGATTGCCGGGTAAGAAGGTCGTGAACTCACAACTCAAGAAACAAGAGTGACTGGAAGATGTCTAAATAGATCGCGTTTGATCATGCTTTGCAGCAATCATAGTTGGCACTACCGGTAGAAGATCAATACAGCCTAAATACTAGATATATGGTTTTTAAAGGCATTTTGATGTTTCGGATTGTAAAAAAATCGGAAATTTATGAATTTTTTACTATTTGAAATAAGTGCCTCCTTACGTCGCTAAGTAATTGATTTGTATATATAAAATATTAGCTATAGGGCCAATATACGGGAACACCCGCATTTCAAGATCTAAAAGTTATAGAATTTAGTCTCTATATGCTTGACTTGATATAAGAACCTTTTTAGGATGACCCATGTTTTTAATATATTGCAATGCAGCATCAATCGGTGATCCGGTTTTTGGGGTGTTGCAAGAGACTGAATGAGTAAATGTTTATCGAACAATTTGAGTGAGTACCAAGAGGCGCAACCAGCGATGCTGGCAGCGAAAGAGCTTCTTGCGCATGCTATGGCTCCAGTGTATCGGGTCATTAATGGCTTGCTCGTTGTAACCGTATTCATGGTGGTCGGTTTATGGCTATCTGGTAACGGAACGAACGCTGGCCCATTTGATCTTGCTCGAATCTTAGTGCCTGATGAGGCTCGCCACATTGTTTGGAGCAATGGCTTTGGCATGCTTGATCAATATAAGAGTAGCAATGAAGTCTCGTCCTCGACCTCCTCCGAAACAGACATTGCCAGCGTACTCTATCAACAAAAGCCCTCTACTAGCGTTTCTGGATTGGCGGCTGCCAAACAGCAAACCGTTGCTTTATTGATGCCCTCAGTTGCCCAAGTTCAGGTTAAGTCTATTTCTCATTTGGCTGACCGTATTCCGGCATCAAAGCTTGATCCACAGGCGCTCGACAGTAATCTTATGGGTTCTATTCAGAATCAGCGTGCAGTGGCCGATTTCTTTCAGAAGAAATATAGCTTGGATCGTCAAAAGATTGAAGAGTATGTATCCAATACGATTTTGATTGCTAAAGAAGTCAATATCGATCCGGTGTTGTTGTTAGCGGTAATCTCTGTTGAATCAAATTTCAACCCCAATACAAAAAGTCATGCAGGCGCCGAAGGTTTAATGCAGGTGATGACTTCAGTACATCGCGATAAATATGCATTGTTTGGTGGCACACATGAAGCAGTGAAACCAGAGGTCAATATTCGTGTTGGTGCGTATATTCTTAAATATCTGATTGCAACGGCAGGCTCTTTGCGTAATGGCCTTAAGTATTATGTGGGTGCGGCGAATGCAGAAGATGATGGTGGCTATGCTGAGAAGGTGATAGCTGAACGCAATCGTCTCATTGCTCTTTGCCAATCCAAGTCAAACAATCGTGTTACCTTAAATGGAAAAGATTTGCGCTCTTGATTGAGACCATCTAGTGGATATTAGGTCAAATAAAAAGCCACCATGCGGTGGCTTTTTATTTGAATGCTAAAAAAGCGAAGTTGATTAATTGACGCCGTGTAATTCCACATCAAAAACTAGTGTTGCATTGGGGGGAATGACTCCGCCAGCACCCCTTGCGCCATAGCCCATCTCTGCTGGAATGATGAGCGTGCGTTTGCCGCCGATCTTCATGCCAGCAACACCCAGATCCCAGCCTTTGATGACATGTCCTGCGCCCAATGGGAAGCTAAATAGCTGTCCACGATCAAGGGAGCTATCAAATTTCTGGCCCTTATGATCGGGCGCTTTTTCATCGTAAAGCCAGCCGGTGTAATGAACATCGACATGATTTCCAGCGGCAGCTTCTTTCCCGTTGCCAACAACAGTATCGATTTTTTGAAGTTCGGTCATTTTTTCCTCATGATTCCAATAGTGTGGTTAATCAGTATAGGCGTATTCTTTTTTATCAGCACACTACCTTGATGTAGCCTTTTTTTGATTGATGCCAAGCCACAGTAATGCAAGCGCGGTAATGACAACCGGTATTAAGGAGCCGAGATTTAAGATGTTCCATCCTTGAGAGGTAATCAGGGCTCCGGAGCCAAATGAAGTAAATGCCATCGTACTAAATACAAAAAAATTAATTGCAGCCTGTGCCTTATCTCTCTCATTAGGCTTGTAGGCGGTCATAGCTAATGAAGTGGAGCCTGTAAACAAAAAGTTCCAGCCAACGCCCAATAAAAAAAGCGCAATCAGAAATTGGTGTAAATCTGCTCCCGATAGGGCAATCACAATGCATAAGAAATTCAGGGCAACGCCAACCCCCATAATTTTGAGGGTGCCAAAACGCTGAATCAGCGAGCCTGTAAAAAAGCCTGGCGCAAACATTCCAATAACATGCCATTCCAATACCAGCGCAGTATCAGAAAACGGCAAGCCACAAATTTGCATTGCTAATGGTGTTGCTGCCATGAGGAGATTCATCACGCCATAGCCTAATGCTGCGCCGATGACCGCAACCATAAAAACAGGCTGTTTTAGTATGCTTTGCAATGATCTGCCATCTGAGAGTGCATGCTGGGTTTTGAACTCTTCTGGAAAGTGGATGCATTGCATCACCAGAATGCCCAAGAAAGCAGCAATCGAGAGGGTAAGGTAGGCACCCAAGAATGCGGTACTAAAAAGATCGCGCGTCCATGAAGCTAGATTGGGACCTACAACTGCCCCCAAAATCCCGCCAGCCAGAACCCAGGAAACTGCTTTGTCTCGTTGTTCGGCAACAGTTAACTCTGCTGCCGCAAAGCGGTACAGTTGGCCATTGGCGCTGTAATAGCCTGCAATAAAAGTGCCGGTGACCAAGAGCCAGAAATTTTGACTCAATGCTGCGTAGGCACAGAGCAGGGCAGAAAGCATGGCCACCAGTAATCCCAGTTGAAAGGAGATCTTTCTGCCAAAGCGATTTTGTGCCTTTGCCACTATTGAAGTGGAGAAAGCTCCACCGACTACATAACCCATCACAGGAAGTGTTGCCATCCAACTGACTGGAGCGAGGCTTAATCCAACTAAACCGTTAATAGCAATAAAAGTGACGTTATTGGTAAGAAAGAGTCCTTGGCACAGGATCAGTAAAGCAAGATTTTTGTTCAGGAGAGGGTGCTGGTGCGACATGGCATGCAGTTTACGGGGATTTGCAAATATTGGCTGCCTTGGTGGATTCCCTTAATTTGAGGGTTAATACGCTGGATTGGGGTGCAAAACCCGCATTTTCCACAATCCTGATGATTTAAAATTAAAGACTCGCCTCATTGGCAACAGGTTCGCTAAAAGCGGCTTGCAAATGCGGAATGTGAGAGTGGCAGGGTAAAAACCTGACTCTGTAAATTTATCAATATCGAGGAAAAGTTAATGGCTTCAGAGAAATCAAAGATTATTTACACGCTGACAGACGAAGCGCCACTTTTGGCGACATGCGCGTTTCTGCCAATCATTCGCACTTTTACTGCGCCGGCTGGTGTAGAAATTGTAAAAAGTGATATTTCTGTTGCTGCCCGTATCTTGGCTGAATTTTCTGATTGCTTAACCGATGCGCAAAAAGTTCCAGATAACTTGGCAGAACTTGGCAAGATGACTTTGCTACCCGATACCAACATCATTAAGTTGCCAAACATTAGTGCTTCAGTACCCCAATTACTCGCAGCGATTAAAGAGCTGCAATCGAAGGGCTACAAGATCCCGAATTTCCCAGAAGATCCTAAAACGGATGAAGAAAAAGCCATCCGTGCTCGTTATTCCAAGTGTTTAGGTAGTTCTGTAAACCCAGTATTACGTGAAGGTAACTCCGATCGCCGTGCGCCGCCCGCGGTCAAGCGCTATGCCCGTAAGAACCCACACTCAATGGGTGAATGGAGTCAAGCTTCCCGCACTCACGTCTCTCATATGCATGGTGGTGACTTCTACTCTAGCGAGAAGTCCATGACCATGACTAAAGCATGTGATGTGAAGATGGATTTAGTAACGAAGAGCGGCAAAACGATTGTTCTCAAGCCAAAAGTCTCTTTGCTTGAAGGTGAGATTATCGATAGTATGTACATGAGCAAAAAGGCCTTGTGCGAGTTCTACGAAAAAGAGATTGAGGACGCTTATAAGACAGGCATGATGTTGTCTTTGCACGTAAAAGCAACCATGATGAAAGTTTCACATCCGATCGTATTCGGTCACGCTGTGAAGATTTTCTACAAGGATGCTTTTGCTAAGCACGCCAAGTTGTTTGAAGAGTTGGGCGTGAACCCCAATAATGGCATGAGCAGTCTTTATGACAAGATCAAAGCATTGCCAGAATCTAAGCGTGAAGAAATTATTCAAGATTTGCATGCTTGCCATGAGCACCGCCCAGCATTGGCGATGGTTGATTCTGCAAAAGGCATTACCAATCTCCACTCACCAAGCGATGTGATCGTTGATGCATCAATGCCTGCGATGATTCGTGTGGGCGGCAAGATGTGGGGCGCCGATGGTCGTTTGCATGATACAAAGGCCGTGATTCCTGAGAGTACCTTTGCGCGTATCTATCAAGAAATGATTAATTTCTGTAAGACGCATGGCAACTTTGATCCAACCACCATGGGCACAGTACCTAACGTTGGATTGATGGCTCAACAGGCTGAAGAGTATGGCTCACACGACAAGACTTTTGAAATTCCAGAGGCTGGTGTAGCCCGTATCGTTGCTGATGATGGCACGGTATTGCTAGAGCAGAATGTGGAAGAGGGTGACATCTGGCGTATGTGCCAAGTAAAAGATGCCCCAATTCGTGACTGGGTGAAGTTGGCCGTCAATCGTGCGCGCCTTTCAAACACACCAGCAGTATTCTGGTTGGATGAGTACCGTCCGCATGAGGCTGAGTTGATCAAAAAAGTTAAAACTTACCTCAAGGACTATGACCTGGAGGGCGTAGATATTCAGATCATGTCTCAAACTCGTGCAATGCGTTATACGCTGGAGCGCGTCATCCGTGGCAAAGATACTATTTCTGTTACCGGTAACATCTTGCGTGATTACCTCACCGACTTATTCCCGATTATGGAATTGGGTACCAGTGCGAAGATGTTGTCCATCGTGCCATTGATGGCTGGTGGCGGTCTCTTTGAGACTGGTGCCGGTGGTTCTGCACCTAAGCACGTTCAGCAGCTTGTAGAAGAAAACCATTTGCGTTGGGATTCGCTTGGCGAGTTCTTGGCATTGGCCGTATCGCTTGAAGATATCGGCGACAAGACTGGTAATCCGAAAGTCAAAATCTTGGCCCGCACTCTAGATGAGGCAACAGGTAAATTGTTAGATAACAATAAATCACCTTCTCCACGCACTGGCGAGCTAGATAACCGCGGCAGCCAATTCTATTTGGCGATGTATTGGGCGGAAGCTTTGGCTAATCAAACTGAGGATAAAGAATTGCAGGCCCACTTTGCGCCATTAGCGAAGTCCTTGGCTGAGAATGAGCAGAAGATTGTGTCTGAACTCAAAGCGGTACAAGGCAAGCCAGTGGATATTGGCGGGTACTATCTTGCAGATCCTGAAAAGTGCAAGGCGGTAATGCGCCCAAGCGCCACTTTCAATGCAGCATTGAAAGCCGTTAAAGCATAATTGGTAAAACGATAGGAATCTATTCTATATCAATCAGCCACTAGATAAAAAAGCAAACTTTCGGGTTTGCTTTTTTTATTGCCTCAAAGAACTTCTCTATAAATTCTCATGCCAAAACCCAAAGATCTTGTCGAGCTAACCTATCTGAGTGAGGCAGTCTCAGATATGTCTTTCCTTGGTTTAATGCGCTTGCTGGAATCTGCTCGCGCTTTTAATCAAGAACATGGTATTACCGGTATTTTGTTTTATGACAATCAGCAGTTTGGGCAAATTATTGAAGGTGAGCGCGCCAATATCATGAAGGTTTGGAAGCGCATTCAGGAAGATAAGCGGCATCATCGGATCGAGCTGCTAGAAATTCGTGAGATTACTGAGCGTACATATCCAGAATGGTTATTACGCTTTTATGGCGGCGAGACCCTCATTAGAGACTACCCAGTATTAGCAGGCATGGTCGGTGGCATGGATAAGCATAGCTTGTCTCTGCTTAATAAAATGCGCTCGGCGCAGACTTAATCCCCAAGATACGCAAAATTCAAAACGGTAGCAAAATAGCTCTATTGTGAAGAGAGGGTTTGCTATGGGATGGATTGATAAGACTATTCTCGCCAGTCAAATAACACCTAAGGCGGTATTTGAAAACCGCCGCACCTTAATCAAGGCCGCTGCAGCTGGCAGTTTTGGCGCAGCACTAGCCCCTTGGTTTTCTAGACAAGCCTTGGCTGCATCGCCTGATAAGTTAAGTGCTACTCTTAATCCAGCTTACAGCGCCAAAGATGAAGTCACGCCATATAAATATGTAACGACTTATAACAACTTTTACGAGTTTGGTACTGACAAATCAGATCCGGCAGCAAATGCAGGAAGTTTGATCACAAGGCCATGGACGATTTCTGTTGAAGGCTTGGTGAAAAAGCCTGTCACTTTAGATATTGATGCTTTATTAAAGCTAGCGCCTATGGAAGAGCGCATTTATCGTATGCGTTGTGTTGAGGGGTGGTCCATGGTGATACCTTGGGATGGTTATCCTCTCTCTAAGCTTATTGGGCATGTTGAGCCCTTAGGATCTGCCAAGTATGTGGAGTTCATCTCTCTTGCTGATCGCAAACAAATGCCGGGCCTTCGCAGCAATATCATTGATTGGCCGTATCGTGAAGGCTTGCGGATGGATGAGGCAATGAATTCGCTCACCCTGCTCACCTTTGGTTTGTATGGAGAGGTCCTACCAAAGCAAAATGGTGCGCCAGTACGTATAGTGGTGCCTTGGAAGTATGGTTTTAAGAGCGCCAAGTCTATTGTCAAAATTCGGTTTACTGAAGAAATGCCTAAAACAAGCTGGAGTCAATTTGATTCTCGCGAGTATGGTTTTTACTCTAATGTCAATCCGCAAGTAGATCATCCTCGTTGGAGTCAAGCGACCGAGCGACGCATTGGCGATCCCAAAGGCATGTTTGCACCAAAGATAAAAACGCAATTGTTTAACGGCTATGCAGAACAGGTGGCAAGTATGTATGCCGGTATGGATCTCAAAAAATATTACTAGGTCATGAGCAAAATAAATTCTGCGTTATCTATCGTATTGGGCAGTGTTCTGCTTGCTTTGAGCACATCTAGTTTTAGCCAAAACTCTGATGCTCCAGTGAAAACAATTGCATCCTTAGATGTTCCTCGTTATATGGGCACTTGGTATGAGATTGCTAAATTTCCAAACTGGTTTCAAAAGAAATGCGTCAGCAACACCCAGGCAGTCTATTCAATAAGGCCTGATGGCAATGTTAAGGTGCTCAATAGCTGTAAGACAGCTGATGGTGAAACTTCTCTCGCAGAAGGGCTGGCACGACAGCTTGGTCCAAAAGATTCACCTAAGCTGCAAGTTCGCTTTGCTCCGGAGTGGCTCTCATTTTTGCCAATGGTCTGGGGTGAGTACTGGGTTATTGATCTTGATCCTCAATATCAGGTTGCTGCAGTCAGTGATTCCAAACGTGAGTATCTTTGGGTGCTATCAAGAACGCCCCAGCTTGATAAAAAATCCTATGATGATGTATTGATGCGTTTACAAGGACAACAATTCGATACACGTAAATTAGAGATGACTTCGCAAACAAACACTTCCCAGAAGAATTAAATTGCCTACAGTTTTTCTGCCCCCAGGTATCGAGGTATTCGAGCGCGGTTGGCTTTCTGCAAACAATATTTTTATTTTTAGCGCGGAGGATGTCTCGTTAGTAGATACTGGCTACCATACTCATCAAGCCATGACCTTGCAATTAGTGCGCAATGCCATTCAAAGGCATGATCTCAAAACGCTGAATAAAGTGGTGAATACTCATTTGCATTCTGATCATTGCGGGGGTAATGCACAGCTTATTAAGGAGTATGGATGTGATGTGTATATACCTGCAGCTGAAGATTTGGCAGTCAAAGATTGGAATGAGGATTTGCTAAGTTATCGCAATCTGGGTCAGCAATGTCCGCGTTTTTTTCATCAAGGATTGCTTATTCCTGGACAAGCAATTTTAATGGGGGCTTACTACTGGAAAATACTAGCCGCCCCAGGACATGATCCGCATTCGGTCATGCTCTATCAAGAGGAGCATGGCATTCTCATTTCCGCTGATGCGCTTTGGGAGGATGGGTTTGGTGTGATATTCCCAGAGCTTTGGGGTGAACCGGGATTCGAGGAAGTAGCGCAAACACTAGATCTGATTGAGGGCTTAGGTGCTTCAGTCGTCATTCCTGGACATGGAAAAATATTTACTGATGTTGCTAAATCGATTTCCAGTGCCAGATCTCGCTTGGATTATTTGGCATCAGACCCTGATCGTAATGCGCGTCACGGCGCTAAAGTTTTGCTCAAATACAAGTTGATCGAATGGCAATCTAGAGATTTGGGAGCGGTTAAATCTTGGATGAATGCGACGCCTGCACTGCAAAGCGCGGCAAAACAATTGAATATGACAATGGAAGAGTTAGTCGACTGGTTACCGCAGGCGCTTGTAAAGTCAGGTGCTGCAAGCATTTCGCATGACCAGTTAATCAATTGCGATAAATGAGTCCATTAGAAATTCATGGATAGTTTTCCGTAAAACGACCAGTTGTACTGTTGGTAGGTCTGGATCACTTGTTTTGCTGCTCCAATGGCAATCAGTGTGTGCTTGGTGAGTCGTTGAGTGATCATCGCATCTATTGGTACAAACCAACCCCCTCCAGCAGTGTTGTAAACCATGCCGTTCTCATCCCAGAATCGTATTTGGGTACTTGGTGAGAGATTAATTCCAATTGTGGGAAATAAATAAAGACTTCTTAGCAAAGGCTGCTGACCTGAATTTAAAGAGGTGGCATTACCGTTTGAAAAGCCATACATATATCTGGCTAAAGGTGAAAAATCGGAAAAAGCCGTTTTGCTACCTTCTATTGGTTTGTAAATGGTACTGATTTGAGGTCCGGCCGCCCATTGGCCGCTAGCGCCAAAAGGAAAAATAATCCTGGCCCCGATGGTTCCATTCCACTGGTGAAAGATGTCAGGGGGATTACCCCAAATCGTCATCATGGTAGTGCCAGCTTGATACTGTCCGGCATTTTGATTTGGCTGGTTGGGACCGTAATTAGAAACATAAGAGCTATCTAAGCGGAGGGTGCCGCGCCAACCTTGTATGTTTAGAGGTTGATAGTAGCGAAGCTTAAGGGTGTCATCATAGGTGCCGCCGCCATCATTATTGTGATACCCCCAAAACTCCAAGATATGTTGAGATGAGATTTGATTTCTTGGTTCAAAAAGATCCAGAAAATCATCTGAAGATTTGCTCTCTTGGGCCCAGCTGGGATGGCAAGACAGCATAGCGATGAGTAGGCAAATTGAGCGGACAAGTCCCATATACATTAATATTAAATGACTACCAATCACCATTACATCATCTCGGGGACATCATGGAACATACCGTTTTAGTTACTGGCGCTACCGCTGGATTTGGGGAGGCGACTGCACGTCGATTTCTAGCGCACGGCCATAAAGTGATTGCGGTGGGCAGAAGGGCGGAGCGTTTAGATGCTCTAAAAGCTTCTTTGCCTATCGATCAGCAAAAAAGATTGCTCACTTTGGTGGTAGATGTATGTGACAGCGCAAAAGTGGACGATCTTGCTAAAAATCTTCCAGCAGACTTTGCAAATGTGACGGTGCTTGTTAATAATGCCGGTCTTGCCTTGGGTCTAGAACCAGCGCATAAAGCGTTTTTGAGTGATTGGGATCAAATGATTGATACCAATATTAAAGGTTTGGTGCATATGAGCCGGGCATTCTTGCCTGGCATGGTGGAGCGTAAGTGTGGGCATGTAATCAATCTCGGGTCTGTAGCAGCCGACTACCCTTATCCTGGCGGAAATGTTTATGGAGGTACAAAAGCCTTTGTAAAACAATTTAGTTTGAACTTGCGTGCAGATTTAATTGGTACACCAGTACGTGTGACTTGTATTGAGCCTGGCATGTGCTCTGGCACTGAGTTTTCTAATGTGCGTTTCAAAGGCGATGACGAAAAGGCGAGCAAAGTCTATACGGGCGTAAAAGCGTTGAGCGCTGATGATGTTGCTGAAGCAATTTACTGGTCGGCAACCCTGCCAAGTCATATGAATATCAATGTTTTAGAGCTTATGCCAGTGCAGCAGGCCTTTAATCCATTTAATGTGCACCGCGGCGAGCTGTAGATCGCTTTATGAAGACGACTTATCTTGGTCCTTCAGGCGATAAAATTGGGGATAAATACGCATCACTACAGGGCCATTAAAGTCCCAGGATTTGCAAGTTCCCAGATAGAGTGGTGGTTTGCTTTCGTCGGGATCAAATAATGCGCCAGGAATCGCTTGAAACGCTGCAGTTGCCAAGCTATTGAGCAGCTCACGTAGGTGTGTGCAGCCCGCAATGCCACCTAAATGGTTTTGAATCGTTTTGCGCCAACCTTTACCTAGGCGTTCACCAATCAGCGCATTCATGGGGGGAATAACCTGAGGGCATTCAGGATGGGGGTGGCCATCCATGGCGACTTCAATATCTTGAATGACAAGTGCCTTATCTAAGGTGACTCGCACCCACATATCATGAAAAGCCTGGCCTGGTTGCCAGGTAGTAGTGCCAGTAACAAAAGGCGTTGTTTTGAAATCTTTTAGATGACCTTCAATATCCCAAAGACCATCCTCTCTTGCAAATCCTTGAAAAGTAATTTCGCGAGTGTGTAAGGGGGAGCGAGGCTTAGGGGTAGAAAGCATATAAAGAAATCGTTGATAAGTGCTTATGAGGATTACTCGTAATAATAATGAATAACTAAGCAATGAGGTGTCGAGCTTCATTTTGCGCTCTGTAGTATTCTTTTTGGAATATGGCAAAACCCATTTCCCTTGAAAAAATCTTATTTAGCCAAGGCTTTGGCACTAGGCGTTATTGCAGCGACTTGGTTTATGCCGATCTT
The DNA here is from genome assembly GCF_018500155.2 of Polynucleobacter sp. Classification (GTDB taxonomy): domain Bacteria; phylum Pseudomonadota; class Gammaproteobacteria; order Burkholderiales; family Burkholderiaceae; genus Polynucleobacter. The sequence goes on along the minus strand of NZ_JAHBAK020000021.1, from coordinate 10,122 downwards.
GTCAAAGTGAATGGTCAATTGGCCGAGGATCCGGAGGAGCGTATTTCCACCGAGGGACTCATACTCAATGTTGATGGAGAGGATTGGGAGTATCACGAAAAAGCCTATATTGCTTTTAACAAGCCACCCAATTACGAGTGTTCTCATAAAACGACACATCACCCCAGTGTGTACAGTTTATTGCCCGCTCCGTTAATCGAGCGTGGTGTTCAGTGTGTTGGGCGCCTAGACTTTGATACAACGGGATTGTTGCTGATTTCTGATGATGGCCAATTTATTCATAGAATGACAACGCCCAAGAAAAATATTGGGAAGGTATATGAAATCACTACGCCAGAGCCCATTACTCAGGCGCAAATTGATCATCTACTAAATGGTGTCGTTTTGGACGATGATCCCAGACCCTGCTATGCCACAGCCTGTAAGCTAATTTCTGAGCATGTTTTGGCTATGACGATCGTTGAGGGTCGATACCATCAAGTCAAGAGAATGATGGCGGCAGTGGGTAACCATGTTGCGAAACTGCATCGCACTCAAATTGGCGCTTATCAGATGCCGTTCAATTTAGCGCAGGGTCAATGGCGTTGGCTTACCCCAGATGATTTAAAACAATTATCTCAAAGTATCGAGGCAAAATGACACAGACACTTTTAGCAAAAGACTTTGATTTTCGAGGGACTATACCCGATTGGCAAATAGATTCATCTGGCTTGCAAATTTGCCGCGAGTTTATTTTTCAGGACTTTAAACAGGCATTTACATTTATGACACTATGCGCTCAATATGCCGAAGAAATTGACCATCATCCTGATTGGAGTAATAGCTGGAATAAAGTTACAGTACAGCTTAGTACGCATTCGGCAAAAGGGTTAACGCTTTTGGATATTCAAATGGCAAAAGCGATGGATGCCTTTGCCATACAAGTAAAGCCTTAAGGTTTAGTGGTCACCGTTATCGCTTTCATCCTCATTGAGGCTCATCAAAATAGTTGCCAGTAGGCCATAAACTATCTCGGTGGGGATCATGCCGTTTTCGTCCAATTCATCTATGAGGTCATTGAGGCAATCCTCAGTTGGCTCATTGAGTAATGTCATGGCACATTCACAGCCATAATTAAAATCTTCGTCGTTTTGGGTCTGATGGTCGCTGGACATAATTTTCCTTGGTTGATAACAGGATTCTTTTAAATGATCACTATATGCTAAAGCAGGTCCAAGCGGATGGATTATGGTGCTAGGGACCAAAATTCATTTGGATAGATCGTTTAACATGAATTTATGAGATTGATTAAAACCATTGTTTTCATGGCTTGCTTGGCTCCCCTCATGCGCTTGATATGGCTTGGAGCGATTGAAGACTTGGGGGCTAATCCGGTTGAATTCATTACGCGATCAACCGGAACATGGGCTTTGGTGTTTTTATGTCTTACGCTGGCAATGACCCCATTGCGACTACTCACTGGCATGACGCTATGGATCAAATTTCGCCGTATGCTGGGCCTTTATTGCTTCTTTTACGCCAGCATCCATTTTGGAATTTGGCTTTATCTGGATCAAGGTTTGGACCTACGAGCAATGATTCATGATGTACTAAAAAGACCATTTATTACGATGGGTTTTCTAAGTCTAGTGTTGTTGATTCCATTGGCGCTGACATCAAATGCGTGGGCGGTCCGAAAACTTGGTCGCCGATGGACCTTATTGCATAAATGGGTTTATGTGATTGCAGCTACTGTTATTGCGCACTATTGGTGGCACAAAGCAGGTAAGAATGATCTACAAACCGTCACTATTTATGCGGTTATCTTGATGGCGTTGTTACTATTTCGCGTTCCATTTATTCGTCAATGGTTGCAATCTATTCAGAAAACGTGAGCTCAGGAATGGAGTGTAAATTCAGTAATGCGTGAGCAGACTCTGGGGTCGCATTAAGCCAATCATGCAGTAGCTCTGTTTTTAGTGGTACTACAGTGCGCTTTTCTTCACCCGGCTTGTGGCAACGATTCATGACAGTGTGTTGGCTTGCATCGATGGTTAGCATGGAGAAGGACACAATAAGCTCACCAGTCTCGGGCTCGGTCCAGGTATCCCATATTGAAGCGATAGCCATGGGTTCGTGATTTGCTTGGATAATTTTGGTGCGTACCGCCTTACCAGATTCATAACAAGGCTCATAAAACGCATCTGCTAAAGCCAAGGCGTATTGCCGCTTCGTCCAAGCGCTCCGGTATGAAGGTTTTTCACGAACAGTTTCTGAGCGAGCGTTATAGGTTTTTCTACCAAAGTCATCATCTTTAGCCCACGCAGGAATCAGGCCAAAACGAGCGGGCCCGAGAGCAATGCGGTGTGTATGGTGACTCTTAAGAACAATAATTCCGGGATAGGTTGGAAAGACATCATGCGCTTGAGCGCTTGGTAAATCAAGGTCAAAATGGGTTTTAACCCAATCAGCATTGGTGGTGGTGAGATACTGAACGCACATGATTAGATTTTACAGCTCGCCTTACTGTTACTATGAGTGACTTATTGAATTGAAGGTATCCCTAATGAAATTATTGAACACGAAAACCCCATTTTTCTCTCTTCGTATACTCGCCATTGCTATTTTAGCGATCAGTTTTTTTGGAGAGGTTTCCGCTCAGCAAAGTGGCTTACCTATTAATGCTGCAGCCTCAGTCAATGGGGCGATCATTACCAATGACATGGTTGAGCAAGGTATTAAGGCTGCTTTAGCGCAAGGACAAAAAGATACGCCCGAACTACGCAAGGCGGTCATTGAAAAATTTATTGAAGTACTACTCTTATCTCAGCAAGCCGAAAAGGATGGATTAGCAAATTCCGAGAAAGCCAATACGCAGTTAATGATGATTCGTCAAAACTACTTGGCCGATTTGGAGTTATCCACTTTTATGGCTCAAAACCCAATTAGTGATGCTGATGTTCAGGCGGAGTACAACAAACAAGTAGCATCTCTGGGACCGCAGGGTATGATCGTGGAGTACAAAATTAGTGATATTGCTGTTGCCAGCGAAGCGGATGCTCAGGCCGCTCTCAATCGGATTAAAAAAGGTGAGGCGTTTGATAAGGTGGCTAAGAGTGTATCTTTGGCACCCAATAAGGCCCAAGGCGGAGCGGCTGGCTGGGTGCAGTCTGGACAAGTGCCACCTCAAATTGGCGCTGTCTTGGTTAATCTGAGTAAGGGTCAGACTTCTGCCCCTATTGAATTGCAACAAGCGTGGTATTTGGTGAAATTAGAGGACAAGAGATCAAGTAAACCACCGAGTTTTGAGCAAGCCAAGGCGGGGATTCGTGCGGGTATCGCGCAAAGAAAGCAATTTGAATTTATCTCTGGGATTGCTAAGAACGCAAAAATTATTGTGCAGTAAGAAGGTATAAGACATCACTTCATGTCGAATAAAAAAGGACTCGTTAGAGTCCTTTTTCTATTGAATTCAATTTTCTAGGGGTTATTTCATTCGCTCAAAGGTGACAAAGTGAAAATGAATACCATTTTCAGAGTCTGAAGTTCGTTCAATCTCTTTCCATTCGGATGGTTTTGGTACTTCGAAGAAGGTGTCGCCCCCATCCACATCCATCTCGATTTCAGTGATATACAAGCGATCTGCTTTGCTAAAAGCTTGTTTAAAGAGCTGCTCGCCACCGATGACAAACACTCTAGGGGCTTCACTTAACTTATTCAGGGCTTCATCAAGGGAGCCAGCAAGCTCGGCCCCAGCAGGCTCGTAATGGGCATTGCGACTCACCACAATATTGCGACGACCTGGAAGTGGGCGCCCAATGGATTCCCAGGTTTTACGCCCCATAACGACGGGGTGCCCCATGGTGACGCGTTTAAAGAACTGCAAATCCTTTGATATTTTCCAGGGCATTTGATTGTCGCGACCAATGACGTGGTTACGAGAGCGCGCAACAATCATGGAGATAGCAGGTTGTGTCATCGCAGATTCTTAAACTGCTACAGGAGCTTTAATGTGAGGATGTGATTCGTAACCAACGATTTCAAAATCCTCAAATTCATAATCAAAGATTGAATCAGGCTTGCGCAAGATATTGAGTTTAGGTAATGGGAAAAAGTCTCTTGAGAGCTGAAGGTCTACTTGCTCTAGGTGGTTGCTATAGAGATGACAGTCTCCGCCTGTCCAAATGAAGTCACCCACCTCTAAATTACATTGCTGAGCCATCATGTGAGTTAATAAAGCATAGCTGGCAATATTAAAAGGCACGCCTAAGAAAATATCTGCACTACGTTGATAGAGTTGGCAGGATAGTTTGCCGTCTGCAACATAAAACTGAAAGAATGCGTGGCAAGGGGCCAAAGCCATACGGGGAATATCAGCCACATTCCATGCAGAAACGATGATGCGACGCGAATCTGGATTTTTTTTGATTTGCTCTACAACTTCACTAATCTGATCAATATGTTGTCCATTGGGCGCTGGCCAGGATCTCCACTGATAGCCATAAATGGGACCTAATTCACCATCAGGTGCGGCCCATTCGTTCCAAATGGAGACGCCACGCTCTTTAAGCCAGTTATTGTTGGTACTGCCTTTTAGAAACCATAGCAATTCATAAATGATGGACTTGAGATGCAGCTTCTTAGTTGTCACCATGGGAAATCCCTGGCTCAAATCAAACCGCATTTGATGGCCAAATACCGAAATGGTGCCTGTACCGGTGCGATCAGACTTCTTCACACCTTTGGCTAAGACTTCCTTCATGAGATCGTGATATTGGCGCATGTTTACTCAAAAACTCTCAAGTACGATGTGGTTACTTAATTAGTTGATCAATTTTATTTTTGACATCTTTCCACTCTTCAGCATCTGGAAGAGCAGCTTTTGATTTAGTAATCGATGTCCAATTTGGGGAGAGTTCAGCATTTAACTTAATAAAAACTTGTTGATCGCCTGGCACATCATCTTCAGCATAGATAGCGTTTACTGGACATTCGGGAACGCAGACTGCGCAATCGATGCACTCATCTGGATCAATTACCAAAAAATTAGGGCCTTCGCGAAAGCAGTCAACAGGGCAAACATCAACACAGTCGGTATATTTGCAGCGAATACAAGATTCAGTAACAACGTAAGTCATAGTGTTTAATGAAAAAGACCCAAAGATCGGGTCTGTTAGTGATTAAACCCTCATTTTAGCGTATATGCCCCATGCGTTATTGGCATCAGCGCGGTAGTGCAGCCAAGACAATAAAAGGTTATCCTGACAATGCAAAATTAAGTCAAAAAGGGCGTTTACCTTATGAAAATATTAGTAGTCGGGGCAGGTGGTATCGGTGGGTTTTATGGCGCTCAATTGCACCAAGTGGGGGCGGATATCACCTTTCTGTTGCGGGGCAAGCGTAAGCAATTAATCGATGAAAAGGGTTTAACGATTGAAACTCCTAAAAATCACTTTACGATTTTTCCAAAAACGGTTCTTGCAGACCAATTGGAGCCTATTTACGATTTAATTATTTTGGCGCCTAAAGCCTTCGATCTAGCTGATTCACTGAATTCAATTTCCAAGGCAAGTTCTCATGGAATGATCCTTCCTTTTTTAAATGGGTTTACTCATTTAGCGGTTTTGGATCAGCAGTTCGGACAGAATCGTGTCTTAGGTGGGGTTGCGCACATTGCCGCCACCATTACTGAGTCTGGTTCGGTGAAGCAGTTAAATGAAATGAAGACCTTAACTGTTGGTCCGCGCAACCCGAATCAAGTCGCTGTGTGCCAGGATTTTTTTCAGCTTTGCAATAAAGCCGATTTTGATTCTTTTTATCGGGACGATATTGAATTGGCGCTGTGGGAAAAATGGGTATTTCTCGCAACTTTAGCGGGTGCGACCACCATTTGCCGTGGCTCAATTGGCGATATAGTGGCCACAACCTATGGAAAAGACTTAATACAGCAGATGTTTCATGAGTGCTGTGAGATAGCCAGCTCGCTTGGCTACATAATTTCTGACCAAGCCCGAATCAAGTCATTAGAGATTTTAACTAAGGCTGGATCCCCGTTTACCGCCTCTATGTTGCGTGATTTGCTCGCAGGAAATAAAAATGAGCATGAACACATTTTGGGTGAATTGATCAATTTTGCGGTTAAAAATTCAATCGAATGCCCTTTATTAAAAATTGCCTATACTCATATGGCTGTAGAAAGTCGTCACCAAAGTTAGCTAATGACTATTGGTTAAACTGAGGGCGCTAACATGACTAATCCCGCGAAGAAAAGAGCAGAACATGCAAGAGTATCGACTTCAGATTGATAAAGCAGCAAAACCATTGTTGATTATTGATTACACCTTCGGTACTGACCGTAGCTTAGAGTCTTTAAAATCAACCAATCTTCCGCCCGCTTTGCAAAATGCCAAGGTAAAGACGGAGTTTGATTTAGCGAATGCATGGAGTACTTTCATGCGTAAGTATCTAGAAAAAACCCAAGATCTTGCCTCCACTCCAATTTGTTGGGGTGGGCATTACGATCAACTGGGTAGGGTGATGCTGGAAATGATGCGTCTTAGCCGAGATAGGTTAATGATGGCAGATCAAGCAGCAGTTTATGAATTGATTCCTAATATTGAGGAAATCTCGTTCATCAGCAAGCCATCTCGTTTAGAGGATAAGATGTTTTGTCGTATATGGCTCTCTTTGATTCGCCATCCATCTTTTCAGGAAATGGAGCTAGAAGAGGATGAGCTAGCCTCCTATCAATATTGGCAAAAGTTATTTACGGTTGCCCTTGGCAAAGCCAATGAGGAGCTACTCAAACAAAACGCATAGATCGTCTGATGCTCAAGTTAAAAAAAGCGCTCTAAAAAGAGCGCTTTTTATTTGTCGATACCGCTTTGCTTAACCTCCGTAGAGGAATTTTGGTAGCCACAAGGTCATGCCAGGCAAGATGTACATAAAGACCATGCAAGCAATCACAATGAACATGTATGGCATCATGCCTGCAAAAATCTGATTGAGAGTGACGCCAGGTGGCGATACCCCTTTGAGATAAAAGGCAGACATTGCGACCGGAGGCGATAAGAACGCGGCTTGTAGGTTAACGAAGACCAAGGTCCCCCACAAAAGCGGATCAATCTGGAAGTGAGCCAATAAAGGCAAGAAAATCGGCACAAAAATCACAATGATTTCAGTCCACTCCAAAGGCCAGCCAAGGAAGAAAATGATTGCTTGGGATAGCAACATAAACTGAATTGGCGTTAAGTCTAGCTTGAGTACCCATTGCTCAATAATGGATTGGCCGCCTAGGATGGTAAAGACTGCTGAAAACAGTGCTGAACCAACGAACAGCCAGCAAACCATTGAGGTGGTTTTAGCAGTAAGGAAAACTGCTTGCTTAGTGCGCTCGAAATTTAAGGTACCGGCTTGCAGTGCCAAAATAAATGCACCTAAGGCTCCTACAGCAGCAGACTCAGTGGCGGTCGTAATTCCTAGTAAGATCACAGCCAACACCAATATCGTAAGCACACCCAGCGGCACTACTGACTCGATCAGCAATTTAAGAATTTCAAACTGCTCTTCATCTAAATTGATGTAGTAGTAGATAAGAAGTAGCCCAAAGAGTACGCAAGTAAGAGCAAAGTAGAGCTCAAAATTTTCCGGTGGCCCATTATCTGCTGCAGCTGCAGGTCCCGCTTCGGTTGGCGCATCTCCTGCTGCTGCATCCAAGGCTACCAAGGGAGCATCTTCTTCGATGGCTTTTGATTTGAGGTTGCTAGAAGTAGCATCTAATGCCACTAGGCCCTCTTCAGCGGGCTCAGAGGCATCGCTTGCTGCTGACTGAGCAACTTGAGTAACCACTGGAACATTGAGCGCATCTCTTTCTGCTTGTTGATGGATGATGACATACCACCATACGCCCCACATTGTGAGTGCTACCAAAATGAAAGGCGTTAACGCTGCTAAGACATTTTTTGCGATTTGCTGAAATGAAAGTCTAGCGTCATTAGATGCATTGAGTAATTTTCCTGGTGAGAAAAGCGCTTTTATCGTTGCTACCAACATATTTTTAGAGTAGTTTTCCCCTAAAAAGCGAATGGAGGCTGGGAGCGGTACGGCAAGCTGCTCTGCAGGAAGCTTAGGCGCCACTTTAGGATTGATTAAAGCCCAGCCAATGATGTACACCAGGTATAAAAATGCAAGGAAAAATCCTGGCACCATTGCCGCGGCATACAGCTTAACAACAGATTGTCCTGCAACGGCTGCATACACAATAATCATCACAGATGGCGGAATCAAAATACCCAATGTACCGCCGGCGGTAATAACACCAGCAGCGAGGCGGGTGTCATAGCCAGCATTGAGCATTGGTTTCATAGCAATCACGCCCATCAGCACAACTACGGCGCCAACTAATCCGCTAGCAATACCCCAGAAAGTGCATACGATCAATGTTGCTACAGCCAATGATGCGGGCAGGCGGCGGAATGCTAACTGAATACTGTAGAACATCTTATCTACAAGTGCCCCTCGTTCCATCACGTACCCCATCAATACAAAGAGGGGGATGGAGAGTAAGACGTCATTTGTCATGCCGCCAAACGTTCTTTGCACCATGAGGGTAAAGATTTTGTTTGCTGTCCAGCTTTGCGATGGGTCATAAAAAGCGGCAAAACCGAACATCATGCCAAGACCCATTAGGGTAAAAGCAGTTGGGAAGCCCAGCATGATTACAACAATAATCAAGCCAAGCATGGCTAGGCCAAGAATTGGATCAGTCATGATTTATCTCTTTAGTTTGGCCAATGCGATGATGAGCTGCTTCATCAATAGATTTGGCGTTTTTGATTGCAAGTTGGCGAGCTTCTTCATCTACGTGTGTGGATGAAGCTAATTGTTGTTCAATGACATCGATTTCCTCGGCATCTTTTAGTCGGGCAGGCCACTCACCAGTTTTGATGCAAATAATGCAACGCAAAATTTCTACAAAACCTTGTAACAGAACAAATGCGCCTGCCACTGGAATAATGGTCTTAAAGGGGTAGAGGGGTGGACCATTTGCAATTTGTGTGGTGTGTTCGCCTATGCGCCAAGATTCTGCAGCGTAGGTGTAACCAGCGTAAACCAGCGCTGCAATTCCAGGCAGGAAAAAGGTAATGTACAAAATTAGATCTAAAGTGGCTTGAGTGCGAGGCTTCATAGACCCATACAAGAAGTCACCGCGTACGTGACCATTTTGAGCTAGGGTATAGGCGCCACACAGCATAAATAATGTGCCGTATGCCATGACCGATAATTCGCCAATCCAAGCGGATGGGGAGTTAAAGGCATAACGGCGCACAACATCTGTAAATACCATGAGCATTAACAGAACAACCAGCCAGGATGCTGCCTTTCCAACAAAGGTGCTAATTTCATCCACTCTTAACATGAATTTATCCATGCACTACTCTCCTAAACAACATTTATTGCTTTAATTATTAAAAAAACCGGACGGGATTGCCGTCCGGTTATGCAGCAAAACTACTTATTAGATTTTAACCTTTGAAGTAGTGGTCGTATGCGATCTTCATATCAACGTTAGTGAGCAAGTCCCAACGAACCGCACGCTGTGCAAAGGCTTTTTGTGAATCCAATACTTTCTTGAACATTGGGTTCTCAGAAGCCTTTTTAGCAATGATCTTGTCCCAAGCATTCAATTGAGCTATCAAGATTGACTTAGGTGTTGCATAAAACTTCACCTTATCTTTAGTTTGCAACTCAACAAAGTCTTTGGAGTAACGATCAATTGCTTTCCAAGACATATCTGCTGAAGAAGCCTCAGTACCATATTTCAGGATAGCCTGGAGGTCGGCTGGCAATGAGTTGAATTTCTTCTTATTGAAGATAATTTCAAATTGCTCTGAACTCTGGTGGAAGCTTTGGAGCATATTCACTTTAGATACGTCTGGGAATCCCAAAATACGATCTGAGCTGGCATTATTAAATTCAGCTGCATCCAGTACGCCACGATCCATTGCAGGAATAATTTCGCCGCCTGGCAAAGCTTGAACGGAAGCGCCCATATCGGTGAAGATCTCAATAGAGAGACCTACAGTACGGTACTTCAATCCCTTCAAATCATCTGCCTTAGCAATTGGCTTTTTGAACCAACCT
>NZ_JAHBAK020000016.1 GCF_018500155.2 Polynucleobacter sp. | reverse complement strand
TACCCAGCTTTTGTGAGCCAATAAAGATGATGGGGCGGATGTAGCAAGACTCAAGCTTATTGCTGCTGATCACTTCAAGAATGCCCTTGGCAATATCCTCGGGGCTATAGGGCATATTCATTTGAAAGATCTTGGTGCCATTAAATAGGCGCTTGATGTGCTCTGGGAGGCGAAAAACAGCAGTGCCCTGAGCAGTTTTATAGGCGCGGATCCCTTCAAAAACGCCCATGCCGTAGTGTAGGCTGTGTGTTAACACGTGAACATTGGCCTCACGCCAAGGGATGAGCTTCCCATCAGTCCAAATAAAGCCATCGCGGTCGGACATCGACATTTTCTTTACCTTTTGTATCTATAGGCTATTTTTCATAGCGGATTAATCGGGGCGCGAAATCGACGGGATCGGTAAGCGACCCTTTTTGCTCGATAGTGCGTCCAAACCCCTATTGTAGAGCAGGCGGGGTGGTCTGATGGCTTGGACTGACGGGGTAGCTAGGCAGGACGATTTAGAATGGAGTATTCCCCATAAACCATCCTTTTTAGCCACTCTCATGCCAGATTCTTTATTCAAAGTTAAGCGTTTAAGCGAATTAGCCCAATCAGGTCAATTAAAGGGAAAGCGGGTGTTGATCCGTGCCGACCTTAACGTTCCCCAGGATGACGCAGGCAATATTACTGAGGACACTCGGATTCGTGCCTCTATGCCTGCTGTACAAATGTGTTTAGACGCTGGCGCGGCAGTGATGGTGACCTCCCATTTAGGTCGTCCTACAGAAGGTCAATTTAAGCCAGAAGATAGTTTGGCTCCCGTTGCAGATCGGATTGCAACTTTACTTAATCGCAAAGTGCCTTTAATTAGCGATTGGGTCAATGGCGAATTTGAGGTTAATCCCGGCGAAGTAGTTCTTTTAGAAAACTGTCGCTTAAATGTGGGCGAAAAAAAGAATAATGATGATTTAGCCAAAAAAATTGCAGCACTCTGTGATGTGTATGTGAATGATGCATTTGGTACGGCGCATCGTGCTGAGGCAACAACGAATGGTGTAGCTAAGTTTGCCCCGATTGCTTGTGCTGGCCCCTTAATGGCAGCAGAATTAGATGCTTTAAGTCGTGCATTGGCAAGTCCGAAGCGCCCTCTGGTGGCGATCGTAGCGGGCTCTAAAGTTTCTTCAAAGCTGACGATTCTCAAGGCACTCTCAGAAAAAGTAGATGAACTCATTGTGGGTGGCGGCATTGCGAACACCTTTATGTTGGCGAAAGGTTTGCCCATCGGCAAATCATTGGCTGAACCCGATCTGGTGGATGAGGCTCGTGAAATCATGGATCTCATGGAAAAGCGTGGAGCGCATGTACCAATTCCAGAAGACGTTGTTGTTGCCAATGAACTCTCACCGCTAGCGCGCGCCAATCGCGTTGCTGCTGATCAAGTGGCTGAAGACGACATGATTTTGGATATCGGTCCCAAAACAGCAGCGCGCTTATCCATCATGCTGGCGCATGCTGGCACGATTGTGTGGAATGGTCCTTTAGGTGTATTTGAGATTGACCAGTTTGGTGGTGGCACCAAAATGCTCGCAGCAGCAATTGCTCATTCCCCTGCATTCTCTATTGCTGGTGGTGGCGATACCTTGGCTGCAATTGCTAAATATGGCATTGAAAATCAAGTAGATTACATCTCTACAGGTGGCGGTGCCTTCTTAGAGTTTTTAGAAGGTAAAACCCTGCCAGCTTTTGCCATCCTAGCTGAGCGGGCGAAAGACTAAATATGCAAAGAGCTACCAAAATCATTGCCACTTTAGGGCCTGCATCAGAAAAGCCTGAAGTGTTACGTGAAATGATTCGCGCTGGAGTGGATGTAGTGCGTATGAATTTTTCTCATGGCACAGTTGCGGATCACAAAGCCCGCCATGATTTAGTGCGCAGTATCTCTGCGCAAGTGGGTAAAGAGGTTGGCATCATGGCTGACCTTCAAGGCCCTAAGATTCGAGTTGGTAAATTTGCTGATAGCAAGATTTTGCTTAAAGAAGGCGAGCAATTTATTTTGGATGTGGCTTGTCAGTTGGGTAATCAAGAGCGCGTAGGCCTTGATTACAAAGAATTGCCTAACGATGTCAAAGCGGGTGATCGCCTTTTATTAAATGATGGCTTAGTCGTTTTGCGTGTTCAAAGTGTAAAAGGTGGAGAGATATTCACCTTGGTTGAGCAAGGCGGGCCACTGTCGAACAATAAAGGCATTAATCGCGCCGGTGGTGGTCTCACCGCTCCAGCATTGACCGAAAAAGATATTGCTGATTTGGATGCAGCCATTGCGATGGGTGTGGATTTTTTAGCCATTAGCTTTCCTAAAGACGGCGCTGATATGGCCTATGCTCGCAAGCTAGCGGATGCAGCTAGCGCAAAGCATGGCGTTGGAAAGGTGAGAACCATAGCAAAAGTAGAGCGTGCTGAAGCGATTGAGCCTGAGGCGCTCAAAAGCATCATTGCAGAAAGTGACGGCATTATGGTTGCCCGTGGTGACCTCGCCATTGAAGTGGGTAACGCTGCGGTACCAGCATTGCAAAAGCGCATGATTGCTTGGGCTCGCGAAGCCGATAAATTTACGATCACTGCTACGCAGATGATGGAGTCCATGATTAATGCACCCGTGCCAACACGAGCAGAGGTGAGTGACGTAGCTAATGCAGTATTAGATGGTACTGATGCGGTAATGCTCTCCGCAGAATCTGCTGCCGGAATGTATCCAGTGCAAACGATTAAGGCAATGGCAGAAATTTGTGTTGAAGCTGAAAAGTCATATCGAGTGCAGTTAGATACGGACTTCTTGGATCAAACCTTTACCCGCATTGATCAAACCATTGCTTTGGGAGCGCTATTTACAGCCCATCACCTCAATGCCAATGCTATAGCTGCATTAACAGATTCAGGATCAACGGCGATTTGGATGAGTCGTCACAATATCCATGTGCCCATTTTTGCCTTAACCTCAAAGATCGCAACGCAGCGTGCTTTGAGCACCTATCGTAATGTCACTCCGATTGGCTTGGATTACACCAAGGATCGGGATACTGCATTGCAAGAGGTGGAGGCGTGTTTAAAGAAGATGGGTGCAGTAAAACAAGGCGATACGGTTGTCTTAACTTCTGGAGAGCCCATGGGTGAGCCAGGGGGCACCAATACCCTCAAAATTATTCATGTGAAATAAATCATCAGAAATAACTTAAGATCAATTTATTGCAATATTCATTTCATTATCTAATTACTACTTATTAAGAGAACATCATGGCTTTAGTATCTTTACGTCAACTCTTGGATCATGCTGCAGAAAACGGTTATGGCTTGCCTGCCTTTAACGTAAACAACTTGGAGCAAGTGACTGCAATTATGGAGGCCGCCAATGAGGTGAACTCTCCAGTCATCATGCAAGCTTCTGCAGGCGCACGTAAATATGCTGGCGAAGCATTTTTACGTCATTTAATTTCTGCGGCTGTTGAGGCTTATCCTCATATTCCCGTTGTCATGCATCAAGACCACGGTCAAAGCCCTGCTGTGTGTATGGCTGCGATAAAGAGCGGCTTTACTAGCGTCATGATGGATGGCTCTTTAGAGGCCGACGGTAAGACTGTTGCGAGCTACGAATACAACGTAGATGTTTCAAGAGAGGTCGTGAAGTTCTCTCACTCTATTGGCGTCACTGTTGAAGCAGAGCTCGGTGTATTGGGCTCTTTAGAGACAATGAAGGGCGATAAGGAAGATGGTCACGGTGCTGATGGCACGATGACTCGCGAGCAATTGTTAACGGATGTTGAGCAGGCAGCTGACTTTGTGAAAGCAACCCAATGTGATGCATTGGCGATTGCGATTGGTACAAGCCATGGCGCATATAAATTTAGTAAAAAGCCTACTGGTGATATTTTGGCCATTGATCGCATTAAAGAAATTCATGCGCGTATTCCGAACACCCATTTGGTAATGCATGGCTCCTCTAGCGTTCCTCAAGAATTACTCGCTGAAATTCGTCAATTTGGTGGCGATATGAAAGAAACCTACGGTGTGCCAGTTGAAGAAATTCAAGAAGGTATTAAGAATGGTGTGCGCAAAATCAATATTGATACCGATATTCGCTTGGCGATGACCGGTGCGATTCGTCGCTACTTTGTAGAGAACCCCAGCAAGTTCGATCCTCGTGATTATTTGAAACCTGCTCGTGAAGCAGCAAAAAAGGTCTGTATTGCACGTTTTGAAGCCTTTGGTTCTGCAGGTCAGGCATCCAAAATTACTCCTATTCCATTAGAAAAAATGGCTGAGCTATACAAGAGCGGCAAGTTAGCTCAGATAGTGAAGTGATCTGAATATGCCAGCGCTTTACGCAACTTCGATTAAGTCATTGCCACTGCTTTCTAAAGGTAAGGTGCGTGATGTTTACGCATTAGGCGATGACAAGCTTCTGATGATTACTACAGACCGCTTATCAGCATTTGATGTGGTGATGGGTGAGCCTATTCCTGAAAAGGGTGTAGTACTCAATCAAATGGCGAACTTCTGGTTTGAAAAACTAGGCAATGTCATCCCAAATCACCTTACCGGAATTGATCCTGCAACGGTAGTCACTCCTGATGAAGTGGATCAGGTGCGCGGACGTGCAGTTGTGGCAAAGCGTTTAAAGCCAATTTTGGTTGAAGCGGTTGTGCGTGGCTATTTAGCCGGTAGTGGCTGGAAAGACTACAAAGAGACTGGCAAGGTTTGTGGAATTGCTTTGCCTGAAGGTTTAGAAAATGCGCAAAAGTTGCCTGAGCCAATTTTTACTCCTGCTGCAAAAGCAGAGGTTGGTGAGCATGACGAAAATATTTCGTTTGAAAAAGTCATTGAACTGATTGGTGAAAAATTAGCAAACCAAATTCGCGAAGTCAGTATTCGCCTTTACAAAGAGGCTTCTGAGTATGCCGCTACGCGTGGAATAATTATTGCCGACACCAAGTTTGAGTTCGGCTTAGATGAAAACGATCAGTTAGTGTTGATGGATGAAATTCTGACGGCTGATTCCTCACGCTTTTGGCCAGCTGAAACCTATTATGTTGGTTCAAACCCACCTTCATATGACAAACAATTTGTGCGCGATTGGCTTGAAACGGCTCAAGTGAATGGCAAGTTATGGCCAAAGACTGCCCCAGCACCCCAATTGCCTGCAGATGTGATCGAAAAGACAGCCCAAAAGTACCGCGAAGCCTTAACTCGTTTAACCAAGGTCGTTTAACCAAAGTCGCTTAACGAAAGCAGCTGAGTCGGGGATAATAGGGTTTTTAGAGATTTGCTGCTCAATTTTTCAGGGGTTTGGAGAGGTTCATGAGTAAAAAGCCAATAGTGGGAATAGTGATGGGTTCCAATTCAGATTGGGACACCATGCAGCATGCCGCTCAAATGTTGGAGCAATTTGGCGTTCCTCATGAAGCAAAAGTAGTTTCAGCACATCGCATGCCAGATGATATGTTTCAGTATGCCGAAAACGCACAAGCAAATGGCTTGCAAGCCATCATCGCGGGAGCTGGCGGGGCGGCGCATTTACCAGGTATGTTGGCTTCAAAGACGATCGTTCCTGTTTATGGTGTGCCAGTAGCAAGCAAATATCTACGTGGTGAAGATTCTCTCTACTCGATTGTGCAGATGCCCAAAGGAATTCCTGTGGCAACGTTTGCGATTGGTGAGGCTGGTGCAGCCAATGCTGCTTTGCATGTGATTGCAGGGTTGGCTTTGCATGATGCGCAGCTCGCTAAACGCTTAGAAGAGTTTCGCGCGAAGCAATCTGATACGGCGCGCTCAATGAATTTGCCGGGATATTAATTACATGGCAGATCGTATGGAGCCCATTTTGCCGGGTTCATATTTAGGTATTTTGGGTGGCGGTCAACTGGGGCGGATGTTTACACAAGCTGCTCAAGCGATGGGTTACAAAGTATGCGTACTAGATCCGGGCTCAGATAGTCCTGCAGGTTCTATTGCTGAAAAGTTTATTCAGGCTGATTACACCGATTCTGCAGCGTTAAAAGAGATGGCCGCTTTATGTGC
>NZ_JAHBAK020000074.1 GCF_018500155.2 Polynucleobacter sp. | reverse complement strand
GTGGAAGTGCCAGGCGGATCCGGCACGCGCCACTAATGATTATTTAAAAGAATTTACTGCCTAATTAAAACGGCAACTTTGCGTCAGGCTTGGCTGCCAAAATGGCGGCCTTAAATTCCCCCTGAATGCGTTTTATCGCATCTTCACTATCCGCTTCAAAGCGCATCACTACTACAGGGGCGGTGTTGGAGGGTCTTGCTAAACCAAAACCATCAGCGTATTCAACACGTACACCATCGATCGTATTGATTTGCTCAGATGTAGGGAATTTCGCATTTGCCTTAATCTTTTCAAGGATGGTAAATGGCTCACCTTCAGCGCAGGCTAGTTGTAGCTCCGGAGTGCAAATAGCGTTAGGTAGTGCATTGAGTGTTTTGTTAGGATCCGCTTCTTTACTCAAAATCTCTAATAAACGTGCGCCGGTATACAGACCATCATCAAAACCAAACCAACGGTCTTTAAAGAAAATATGACCACTCATCTCACCAGCAAGTGGTGCACCGGTTTCTTTCAGTTTGGCTTTGACTAGAGAGTGACCCGTTTTCCACATGAGGGGCTCGCCACCATGTTGTTTTACCCAGCTTGCCAGGTTACGCGTACATTTGACGTCATAAATGATTTGACCACCAGGATTTCTGGTGAGGACGTCTTTAGCAAAGAGCATCATCTGGCGGTCAGGGAAAATGACTTGACCATCTTTGGTAACGACGCCTAAACGATCGGCATCACCATCAAAGGCAAGCCCCAATTCATTGTCTGTAGTCTGGAGATTCTTGATGAGATCTTGTAGATTCTCAAGATGCGCAGGATCTGGATGGTGATTCGGGAAATGGCCATCGACTTCACAGAAGAGCTCT
The DNA here is from genome assembly GCF_018500155.2 of Polynucleobacter sp. Taxonomy (GTDB): domain Bacteria; phylum Pseudomonadota; class Gammaproteobacteria; order Burkholderiales; family Burkholderiaceae; genus Polynucleobacter. The sequence continues at coordinate 13,335 of NZ_JAHBAK020000074.1, read as the reverse complement.
TGCACTTCACAGCCCAGGGCTTTAAAAAGTTGTCCCGCAAATGCACCACCAACACCGTTGCCACAATCGACTGCAATCTTGAGTGGTCTAGCCAGTTTCACATCACCCACGATATGCTTTAAGTACATCGGGAAAATATCAAAAGTAGAGCGGGCGCCTGAACCAGTAGCAAAGTCTTTTGCTTCAATCCGTTTGCGCAACGCTTGGATTTGATCCCCATAAATCGCAGCGCCACCAAGGACCATTTTGAAGCCGTTGTAATTAGGTGGGTTGTGGCTACCCGTAATCATGATGCCCGACTTGGGTTTTTTGCCATCGATCACTTGATTGGCAGCAAAGTACACCATGGGTGTGGCGACCATACCCAGATCAATCACATTGATGCCGGTAGAGAGCAGGCCCTCAGTTAATGCTTCAATCAAGCTGGGTCCTGATAGGCGACCATCACGACCAATCACAATCTCAGTTTCACCAAGATTGCGCATCTCAGTGCCAAAGGCTTGGCCAATGAGTTTGGCAATCGAAGGATCTAAAGTTTCATCAATGATGCCGCGAATGTCATATGCTTTAAAAATCGAAGGTGATAATTGCATGAAAGATCCTTGCGCCAATCCATTTACGAAAAATGATTGGCAATAAAGTGAAAAGATTTAGGTTTGGTTAAATAAATTGATGCGACTAGCGGTAATGGCATCGATATGTTCATCTTGATTGACCTTGCCTCCATTGCACAGGGCAGTTTCAATCGGTTTTGCTAATACCTTACCAAGCTCAACGCCAGGTTGATCAAAGCTATTGATATTCCACAGGGCACCCAATGTCGTGGTGCGGTTTTCATAGAGGGCTAGCAGGGCGCCAAGATAAAACGCATTTAGTTTAGGCAATATCAAGAGATTGCTTGGACGCTTACCAGGGTAGGTATTGTTCGGGTTATCAGTTTGTTTGCCATTGGCTAAAGCTTGGGCTTGTGCCAAGCAGTTTGAAAGCAGAATGCGATGATGCTCTTTGGCTTCAGGTAGCGTACTCATCGGTTCGCGGATGGCAATGAAGTCAATTGGAATCACTTCTTTGCCTTGATGCAGCAACTGAAAATAAGAATGTTGTGCATTGCTACCAGAACTACCGAACACCACAGGACAAGAAAACTTTACAGGCTTGCCATTGCGATCAACGCTTTTGCCATTACTTTCCATATCCAGTTGTTGCAACCATTTCGGGAACCAATCTAATGCATCAGCATAGGGAATGACCGCAAATGATTTGATATTGTGTTTTTCTTGCTGATACAGCAAAGATAGCGCCATCAGTACTGGCAGATTTTCTTCTAGAGGCGCGGATTGATAATGATGATCGATCGCTTGAGCGCCCGCTAAAAATTCTTTAAAAGTATCAAAACCATATTGCAAGGCAATTGGCAGTCCAACAGCTGACCACACTGAGTAACGACCGCCCACCCAGTCCCAGAAAGGGTAGATGTTCTCGGATTTGACGCCAAACTCTTTGGCTGCTGGGACGTTAGCAGTGACTGCAAACAGCGCATTATGAATTTGACTCTCAGTACGACCACTATCTTTGAGCCATCTGACTACTGCTTTGGCATTCTTGGTGGTTTCTAAAGTAGTGAAAGATTTAGAAACAATAATGACGCGAGTGCTGTGCGGTAAAGCGCGCTGCAATATACGTCCCAGATCAGCCGTATCAATGTTGGCTAAGAAATGCATCCGCATCCCACGACTCTCAATATTGGGAACGTGAGCTAGCGCCTCAATTGCTAAGCGCGGACCAAAGTCAGAGCCTCCAATGCCAATATGAATGACATCAGTTACACCAATCCATTTATTACATAGCGCTTCAATGCGATGCCAAACGTCGGCAACTGCCGGCATGACATCTTGGCCATCGACCATTACTGGTGTCTTATCTAAATTGCGTAATGCGGAATGTAGAGCAGGGCGATCTTCCGAAGCATTGACATGCTTGCCTGCAAAGAGATCCTGAATAAATTGACCAAGATTAGCTTTTTTGGCTTGGGCAAAGAGATCTTGCCATTCTGGCTGCTTGATGCCTTGATAAGCCGTATCGAGAACGATATCAGCGGCGCTAAAAACAGATTTTGGGTCAGATACAGCAGTATTTAAAGACATTTGTAGATTTTATCAATAACTAGGGCTCTAAATAGGCGGAATTCACCTTAAAGCCTTGAAAATGTTACGATTTGTGTCAATTCTTTCTTCAAAACATTATAAAAATTACGTCTGGATCAGTAGATGGAGCACGTTGACTGTGTGGTTGTGGGCGCCGGAGTGATTGGCCTAGCTGTCGCACGAGAAATGGCATTACAGGGTCGCGAGACGATATTACTTGAGCGCGAGAATGCGTTTGGCACGATTAGTAGTGCGCGCAATAGTGAGGTGATACATGCGGGGATCTATTACCCCAAGGATTCTCTAAAGGCGAAGTTGTGTGTTGAGGGTAATCGATTGTTATATGAGTATTGCCGCGATCACCAAGTAGCGACTCAGCGCTATGGCAAGCTGATTGTTGCCACGGATCCATCTCAAATGAATGATCTTCAGGCGCTGCTATATAAAGCTCAAAACAATGGTGTGCCAGAAATCAAAATGATTACTGAGCAAGAGGCAAAGTCACTAGAGCCCAAACTACAATGTGTCGCCGCTCTATTGTCTGGTAGCACTGGTATTGTCGATAGTCATGCTTATATGCTCTCGCTCCTTGGTGGCTTTGAGGATGCAGGTGGGATGGTGGCATATCAATCCCCCCTAATCAATGCCAAACCCATAGGTGATCAGGCTCAGAACGGATATGTATTAACTATCGGCGGTGCAGATGGGATGCAAGTCTCCACAAAGTTATTGATCAATTGCGCTGGGATGAGTGCGCCTGCAGTGGCACAAAAGATTGAAGGTTTGCAGCAGGAAAATATTCCGAAAGCATATTTTGCTAAGGGCAATTATTTTTCTCTCTCAGGTAAGTCGCCATTTAATCATTTGATTTATCCAATACCTGAGCCTGGTGGTTTAGGTGTGCACCTCACACTGGATATGGCAGGGCAAGCGAAGTTTGGACCGGATGTGGAATGGTTAGATATTGAAAGAGAAGAACAGATTGATTACACCGTAAACCCCAAGCGCGGTGACGGATTCTATGAGGCAGTGAGGCGCTATTGGCCCGAACTCAAGGACGGCAGTTTGCAAGCTGACTACTCAGGGGTGAGAGCAAAAATCGTTCCACCCAATGCCCCGGCAGGCGACTTTTGCTTTGATGGGCCCCAGGATCATGGATTGGAAGGGCTATATAACCTCTATGGTTTTGAGTCCCCAGGATTAACCTCTAGCCTGGCAATTGCAAAGTACCTAGAGAGTCAGATGAAGTCCGCGTACTAGAAAGCTGACTTAGCGTTCAAACGGATTAATGAGTTTGACTTTAAAACGTTTGAAATCTTTGATATTACGCGTCACTACTGTGAGTTGTTGAGAAATAGCAGTGGCCGCTATCATGGCATCTTCACTCACAGTATTAGATTGGTTGTGCATAAGTTTTGCCCAGAGCATGAATACATCGGCATCCATGGGTAAAACATGATGCGTGTTCGCAACCTGCATCAGCCATGCCTCTAGTGTTTGGGCCTTTCGAGGATCCTGTTCACGCGTTATCTCAATCCCGGCTTGAATTTCGCCAACGGAAACGGCTGAGATAAACAATTCTTTTTCTGCGATGTTGTTGTACCAGGCTAGTACACCGCCATGGGGTTTGGGTTTGCGTAACTCAGAAATAACGTTGGTATCTAACAAATACATGTCAGTCGATGCGTATTGAGTTTGTCAACTACAGCTTGACTGGCTTGCGCTGTAAACCAAGGCCGCGTTTCGGTAATACCAGTTCCCCACGTGCCTCATCTGAAAGGAGTAGAGACTTTAGTGAGTTCTTGGCCTGACTTTTTAGCGCAATCCATTCATCCACTGTGATGAGTACAGCGGTCTGAGAGCCCCGTTTCGTCACAATTTGGGGGCCGTTCTGAATGCAGGCGTTCAGAAATTCGCTGAATTTTGCTTTGGCGTCTTGTACTGCCCACTGGTTTTTCATAACAGCATCTCCTGACTAGTTATCTGACTAGTTTAGCAGGGCTTCATTATTGCCGCAAGGGACTGATTTCGTCGAAATTGGTAGGGAAATACTGAAACGCAGATAAAAGTCTTTATAATCTTCGATTCGGCATCGCTATAAACGGAAGAGTGGCAGAGCGGTTGAATGCACCAGTCTTGAAAACTGGCGAGGATGAAAGTCCTTCGTGAGTTCGAATCTCACCTCTTCCGCCACTAGCCTATATAAATAAAGGCTTTTCTGGTATAAGTATTTAATACATACCAAAAAACATACCAATCACTCTTCAAACCGCTCTCTAGTCAACGGAGTTTTTATATCTGTTGGTGCTGTCCGCTTGCCAGCTACTCTGTGGCGCTCTTCAAGTAGCGCTGCCTCTTCAAAGTCTTTGATGCGTTGTAGCTCGTTGACTTTAGTCTCGGCTAGCTTAGATGCTGGAATAACCTTGCCTTCCTTTATCAAACGCTCCAGTTGGAACTGCTTAAAGGTCTGAGTCTTTATCTTTCCAGAGGGGTGTGCGCTACTGTTGTCTGAGCTGTCGAAGTCCATCGAATAACTCTAACAAATTTGAAGTGGGTACCCCATACGAATTTTCCAGAACCTGACTCCCACCCAGGGGGTACCCCCTGTTTTTGAAATGGGTCCCATCCAGGTTGCCCTTGCACATTAATCTGCTCAAACGATCTCAATATTTTTAAATTCATGTCTAAGTTTTGACATGGCTATTTGATCAACCTCTATATCTTGCCTAAATTTTGAAGTATTGAATTTAATCTCTCATCGATGTCTTCGTCATAACGTATGCGATGTAACTCCATCTTATTTTCAATAGCCCACTTATTTTTTATTTGATCCCTTAGTTGACGCTCCTCTAATCCTGCCTGTCCGCCCCAGTACTCAACGATTTTGAAGTGTTGCTCGCCATCGTACTCAATGAGCGTTTTGTAATCGGTCAGATAGAAGTCAAATGGCAGGGGGGCTTTATGCCTGCAACCATAAAACCTGACCTCTGGCATGAAGGCAATCGCTCTTTTAGATAGGAATGTGGCAATTTTCTTATTCCCTTTTGAAGATGCGCACCATGGGCAGCCAGTCTCTTTGGAAATAAGTTCTCCTGGTGAAGCAAGCCATTCATTCCCACATGTATGCCTAACTAGGATTTTAGTTTTGAGTGTTTGATATGGTTCAAGGGCGACAATTTCATTGTTATGGACTATTGCAAGCTCTTCCTTAAATTGCGCATCAGTCTTTCTATTTGCACAGTTGTGGCAACCGCACCTCAATACCACTCTAGGCTCTACAGCCCATATTTTTCCGCATTTCAGGTGCTGGACTCTTAAGGGTTGCTTTGATTGGGTATATGGCTCAAGCGCAATGATTTCTCCGTGATGTCTTGAAAATAACCGCTTATTAAATTCCTCATCTGACAGTTTCCGCTCTTCATTGGCGCAAATTCTGCATCCTTGATGTCTATTGATCAGATGTAAAGGAGTTGTTTCCCATGTATTCCCACATGTATGTTTGACAAGAATTTTATTGTCCATACCGTCATATTCAGTAAGCGCAATAATTTCTCCATTGTGGGTTTCGGATAACAGGTCCCTGAATGCGTCATCAGTTAACTTGATGTTCCCAGCGCAGTGAGGGCATCCAGAACCATTTAGATGGGAATTTGGTGTTTGATCAAAAATGTTAAAACATTTAAGGCATTTAATTTGTACGGGGATATTGCTTTTTAGGTAAATGGAATCTGAATAGTCATATTGATTTCCGTGGAGCTGCTTGGCTTTTGCTAAAAAGTCCTCTGTCGACCAGACCTCTCTGCCAGAGCATTTTTTGCAGCCTTGCCCCCTCTGATGCTTTGCTGGGGTTTGTTTAAAGTCCCCGTGAATAGGGCAAGTGATGACGACCTGCTCATGTATGTTTCGGAGCGTTGTTTTTGAGTAGTCGTAATAATCTCCGTGGTAACTCTGTGACTCTTTGATGAAATCATCTATGGATTTTCTCTGAGTATCGGTAGTGCATTGTTTGCAACCGGCTCCCTCAAGATGTTTTGATGCACGTTGCTCAAATTCACCATGAGTGGGGCAGCGTATTTTTAAGTAATTTTTACTACCTGTGTATGAAGTTTGCGAGTAGTCATAACGAGTGCCATGCTTCTCAATAGCTCGATTAACCCAATCAGCCGTTGTTATCGTTATAGGTCTAGCCATATTTTTCCCTTAAACTTAGGTCTATAGGGCGCCAGTTCCTTCCAGTAAAAATGCAGGTGTTAATGCTATCTGAAATAGATGGGCTACACCATTAATATCAAAACTCATTCTTGCTTGTTCTCTGGCGATTAAATCAAATTCATCAATGCTAATGTCGCTTTAATAACTTGGTTGTTGGTGTCATTAAAGAGCAGTGGGGTTTTGAAGTGAAAGTAGCCTGGCATTCTATATGCCCCAGCAAGGCGGTTATAGGCTTGCAATTTCGTTGCCCAATCTCCTGACTGCATTTGCATGTAGGGACTCTCATCACCGCCACAGGTAATTATGACTGGACATTTAACATTCTGCGGAAAGTTCACGGGGCTATAGTCCTTAACTTCTTGTGGCGTGAGTTTTAAGAACTGTTGTCTTAGTGAGAGAGATACTGGGTACAGATCTGTCCAGCCACTAAGAATGGAACCACCTTTAAATAAATTGGCTGGCAATCCTTGTTTTTCCCACTCTGTAACTAGCATCATATTTGCTAGGTGGCCTCCAGAGGAGTGGCCTGAAACATACAATTTATTAGGGTCGCCCCCAAACTGTTTCGCATTCTTATAAACCCATGCCACAGCCTTACGACATTGGGCCACTAATCCAGCCATCGTATTTGGAGGGATATTATCAAAACCAACCGAGATATAAATTGCATTGTTCAGCAGGAATGGCACAGCTTGGCTTGAGTAATTATTTTTGTTGTCAAAATCCCATGACCCGCCATGAAAGAAAATCATTACTGGAAGACCTGATGCGTACGCAGGTGCAAATACATCTAACTTTTCAGCATCAGAAGATCCATATGAAAAAGTTTTGGGTGGGTATTCCGCTCTAACTTTGGCGCTATTAGTTGTGTAGGATTCCGCAATTTTCTTAAGCTCAGGTGGCGGTGGTAAATAAGGCCCTTGATTTAGTTGGTCATTCAACTGGCTAACAGTCCACCCTCTAAATACGACCTTTTCCTCTTGAGCCATTAACCCAAAAGTCGGCATAGCTGCGAGAGCTGAGCCAGTTAACAGGAATTTTCTACGTGAAATATTATTAGATGCCATAACTTATCCTTGGTTAATTTCCAGTAAATTTTATATCCATTTTTTGCCTATTTTACTTGGCGATCCTGCACTGTGGCTAATATTGCTAGCGCCAGTTCCTCAGGGTCACTCATGTCATATTTCCTATACCCATTTGGCTTGCGCCCGCTGTTGTGGCCACCATTGAACATGTTAAGGTAGTCGCCAATATCTCGCAGGGTTAGTAAGGTTATGGATGCTCTCCGATGCTCGGTCTCAACTTCTTTAGTACGTTCGCCATGTGAGAATCGTGGGTGATCAGTACCTCTAAGAACATTGCGTGATTTATGAGAGCCATGTGTCTTGCAGGCAACCTTTGATCCATATGCGCAGGGGTTCTTACATCTGATACCAGTTCTCTTGCATAGCTTCGTACACTGGAGCGCTCCATTTAGGACGCTGGGCAATGGCATAACAAAACTCCTTTAGACATATAAAAACATATAGTGCAGGGGGTCAAACGATGAGGGATTTTTTCATTTTCCGTAAGACGTATGTAAAGGAGGGTGCAGCTGGCGCTAATAGGTAACATGAGCATGCCCTGCCTATTGAATATCTTGAGCGCCTTGATCATCTTGAGCTTCATATCTAAATACATTCAATAAGAGATTCAATATGTTCAAGATGCTCAATATATTCAGACAGACTAGAGTTGATCAGCTTTAGTCATGGCTTCTTGGGCTGTGTTAAACCAGTGGCCTTCGATAAACCCTTTGATAGATGAGACGATGAACCACTTACCACTGGAGGCTTGCTTAACGCTTGTAATGCCTCCATCATCGACCTTGTAATAACCGCCCTTATTTGATGCTTTCCAGCCCGTGTTCTGGGTTATGGGCGCAGCCAGCGATGAGTTGAACTCAAAGACAAACTCCTCCATAGCCTTTTGAGCCTCTTGTGGGGTGTCGTAGCTGCCTTTGAGAAATTCTCCATCACGAACACCACTCCAGCCATTGCCAGATTTCTTTTTAAATACGGTCATGATGTCGTCCGCACTAATTCTGTAAATGTAATTACCGTTTGCGTTTTGATTCCATTCAGACATCGCTGCCTCCTAATTTTGTATCGTTAGTTGATTGAATAAGCGTCCAATCCCATGCTTCGCTGCCTTTTTTGACTGTGATGAACATGTCGTCTTTGGCTCTGCGGATGGATGCCCAAGAAATGCCAGCATTCTTAGCAGCGTCCTTGATGTCGTTAACAGGCTTAGTACCGCCTGATAGCTCTTCCTCAAGGAAGTTCTTTGCCTCATCGACTGCCTTGGAGTGGGTCTTTCTTGCTGGCGCCAACAGCTCATTAGCAGAGCGGTAAGATTTGTCGATCCATGAGATGTGAGAGGTTTTAATTTCCTCACCGTTGGCATCAAGAATCTTCTCCTTGATCTCATAGATGAACCCATACTTATCGTTGCCAAGGTTGTTCTTAACGGGGAGCATGTGGCGGGTATGGTCAATCTCATCTTCAGCCACTAGGTATGCAACCCTTGAGACGGCAACCCATGCACCAGTTCCGTTAAAGCGCTGGTGAGCGCCTCCGTCCGAACGTTTATTAAGGTGAACCACCAACAAGACTAGGGCGCCACTATCATGTGCAAGCGTCTGCAATGGGGCCAACATCTTCCTTACATCAGAATCCTTATAGGTATCCGTTTTGCCACCGATGTATGCATTAGGCGGATCAATGATTATCAAGCGCACGTCACCCAATTTGTCAGCGCACTCTCTAAGTAGGGCTACGTCCTGGTCTAGCTGGAAAGGCTCTAGCTCTTTACCTTCCTTGGCAATGCCTTGAACGATATGTACTTTGTTAAGCGCTGCGCCAGCAGCTTCCAGTCTAGGTCTAATGGTTCTGGCAGCATCATCTTCGTTGGCGAGAATAATGACACTACCTGTTGGTGCAAAACCATTCTTTAGGGGCGATCCAAGCCCAGTAGTTGCAAGTGCTGCCAAGCTAATAGCGATTTGGGATTTGCCTAGGCCTGGATTGCCACCAATAACCCCGATCATTCCTAGCGGAAAGCAATCTTCAACTAGCCAGTCAATGCGCTCAGCAATAATTTGATCAGCGCTGGTAATGACTAAGCCTTTTTTAGCCTCGGATTCGCTTTGCTTTGTCTTGGCTGCTTCAGATGGGAACTCATTAGCACCGTTATATCCAAGCTGCTTGGCGATATAGAAGATGCTCCTATAGCCGATCCTGCGTTTTACTTTGAGTTCACTATTCCAGACACCATCAAAATCGTCTTGATCAAATAGGTCGCCACGCTCACTGTATTCCAGCGCTATGTCATATCCAGAACCCCATCCTAAGTCTCTTATTCCCCAGATGGTATTTCTCCATGAGACACGATTACCATGCTCCATGGGATCAGGATCCATTGATTCCAGTACCTTTTTGAGAAATGAGATGTTCTCTATCGTTTCAGGAATTGTTGGTGCAGTAACGGTTTTTGGTGGTGGTGCTTTTGGTTTTGGTGGTAGCTTCTGGTGAACCTCAAACACTGTGTTTTCAAAATCGGATAGCTTGATTACGCAAGACATGACTCAGCCTCCAGTAACTTAGTTGGGATAGGCGCTGAACGATCTCTAAAGTTGATTGTGTTTGGAATGCGCAAAACTCTGGCTGCATCGGTGGTAACTTCGCCATCGACATCCAACCCAAAATCCTCTGCAAGTTCTCTTAACGCTTTTGCGGTAGGCAACCATTCATTCGGAGGCATTATTTTGTCGGTTGCCCATACCGCATGAATGCCATGACCCGTATGGTGGATGTAGCTTGGTACTGGCAGGTTGGAGTGGTCTATGAATCTTTCAAGATCAGCGAGTGCTTCTTCAGGGGATTGATATTTGCCGCCACCATGACTATCGAGATCAAGCCAGAAGGAGCAAAGATTTGTTGCATTGTCTTGAGTGCGCTTAATAGTCGGAGATTCATAGCAAGCCATACTGATATAAAGACTGCAATCTGGTTTAAGCTCATCAATCAATAGCAGTAACTCATCAGCGGTCTTAAAGTGCCGTTGCGCCCAGCCTTCTTCATCAGCAATGCCAAGATAGCCAGCACCTTCACGCACGTCTCTAAGCCATTGACGTAGTGATTTTTCTTCTTCTAAAGTAAAATTAGTTAACATAAGTAAGCCTTTTATTTAATTTGCGTTGGATAGGGGGTTAGAGCTAGATTCGGGTTACAGCCCTGTCTAGCTCGTTTTGTTTTGTGGGTCATGGTTTTGCCTTGTAGTTCAGGGGATCTTTTTCCCACTCAAGTAGGTCTATATTCCGCCAGGCTGTAATGCCAGTTGATAACTTGATTGGGCGAGGGAATGTGCCTGCTTTAACTTTGCGCCACAGGGATGCTGGTGAGATTGGATACTTGCTGCAAATTGCTTTTGCTCGCTTGTACCCTTCGACTATATTTAAGTCGTTGGTGCTGCTTGGTGTAGCCATGATGTTCTCCTAATGCTGGCGCATTCGATTGAATGCTGTCCCAGATAGGAGTAATACTGCGGTGTATTTAAGTGTTAGATTGGCACCATAAGGTACCTATTTTGCAGTGTTGTTTGCCACACAATTTTCGAGGGCAAGAATTGCTTTCCGCACTTCTTCTGCAAGCGCTCTAAGCGCTCTATCTTCGAGATTTATACCCAGAAGGGTTAGCTTTCTAGAGAGGGCGCTCATCTGCCTGGCATCGTGAATCAATGGTTTGAGGTCATTTTTATGCTGCCCCCAGAAGTACTCGTTTGCAAATTTTTCCAGCGCTAAGTTGTAGTTCTTCAGTTTGCGTACCTTTGCTGATGCGCCCGTACCGTAACTCTCTGACTCCTCGTTAATTTCTACGATTTCAACTTGCACTATTCCTTCGTTATAGCTGCCGATAACCTTTGGGGGAGGAGGAGTTCTCTTTGGTCTTGGCATTATTTATTCTTGCGAGTGCGTTTGGATTTATTTGTACAAGTGGTAAGGTATGAAGACCAATCGCTCATTAAATCTCTTCGTTTTTCAAGCAAGTCGGTTCTTTGGTATGCCTTTTTGGTCTCATCTCCAGTGGTGTGTCCTGATGCAGCCTTTCTAATCTCATCTGGATAGGCCGTGGTTTCTGCTGCCCAATCTCTAAAAGTGCTTCTAAATCCATGAGGCACTGCTTTTGTCTTTAGTTCTCCCCGCTCAATCATTCCTCTCATTACTTCGGAGAGTGCCATGTCGCTAAGAGGCTTATTTTTAGGGCTTGGAAATATGTAGTCTTCATTACTGCCTTTAGGTAGCACCTTGAGAATGCTGATTGCTTGCTCCGAGAGAGGCACACGATGCTCCTCTTTGGTTTTTGTATGCTCTGCTGGTATGCGCCAGATCTTATTTTTAAAATCTATTTCTGACCAGGTTGCAATTCTGACTGAGCCTGAGCGAACAGCTGTATGTATTAAAAATTCCAAAGCTCTTGCGCTAATGCCACTTACTTTATTCAGGGCCTTCATAAACTCGTTTGCTTCAGTATAAGGAATGGCGGGGTGGTGCCTACGGGGTTTGATCTTAGAGGGTGAGGGCAGTTGGGTGGCTAGAACGTCTGACCAGTTTGCTGGGTTAACTCCCTTGCGGTATTGATTTACAGTTGCGAAGTCCAGAATAACCTTTAATCTTCCCTGGAGACGCTCGGCAGTGGCTGTGCGAGTTTGCCAAAGCCCTCCAGAGGTTTGCCCGTCTTTTCCTTTAACAGGCTGATTTAAGACGTCCAATATATTTCGCATTGAAATGTCTGCGACCAGCATATTGCCGATGATTGGGTACGCATAGGTTTTTAATGTCGAACCCCATTGCTTCCTATGCTTATCATTTGTGTATGTTGCTGAGTGCGCATCCATGTAGGCCTGGGCGCATTCTTTGAATGTCTTGCTCATGGCAATCTTAGCGATTAAGGCGCTCTTAGCCTCTTTTCGCTGTGTCCGTGGATCAATACCTTGCTTTACAAGATCCAGCATTCGTTTTGCAGCTTCACGAGCATCGCTCAATGAGGTTTGTGGGTATGAGCCAAGCCCCAGAGGGACTCGTTTATTGCCAATCGATACTCGAAGCACCCAAGATCTTGATCGAGGTGCATTTGAATCTGCGCTTTGCGCTTCTCTAATTTGAAGGGCTAAACCACTCACACCACCAACGGCATGCCAACCCACTGAAGTGAGCTTACTAACAGCAATGGCCGAGAGTTGTTTGGCTATTTTGGGCATACGTTATATGAGTAATGGGTAATAGACACTTTTGGAAACCAACCTACATACCAAAAAGTGTGAGATTTAATTATATTGGATAAGACAGCATGATGCTGTAATATCTTTAAAAACTATATGCTGTATAGGTTTTTGAGATTAAGTGAGACAGAGTGAGATTGTTATAGAGCGGACACCTCTTCCGCCAAGTCAATAGGTATTACAAGGGTTTGTGGCAATACAACAGCCTTGTTACCAAAATCGTTACCAAAGCCATCCTATGGGGTGGCTTTTTCTTTTCATCCGTGCCTCCATTGGATAAACTTTACATATGGATAAGAATCCCGCTGAACTCGATATTAGCCCTGCAGAAGAGGAAAAGCAGGCTGCAGTTGAACGCGCCTTGGAGCTGGAGCAATTAGAGGACCGAGAGTTTCAGGGAACTCACCGCAATGACTAGCCTTATACCCCTCAATTAGAGTGGGCTATTTGTGTTTGGGGTGGTTCTAAAGGCGGCGGCTTGAGTCGTGGGCATAGAAACCAAAAATATGTTGTAATCATTCTATGAGAAAAATACTGATAATCCTAGCTTTGCTAGCTTTATCAATTCAAACCTCCTACGCAACTATTGCAGGCTACTGCCAAGAAGAGCAGGGCTCAGCTATGCATGTTGCCCATCACGAGCATGAAGAAGCCGCTG
>NZ_JAHBAK020000054.1 GCF_018500155.2 Polynucleobacter sp. | reverse complement strand
TAACACACCAGTTTCTGTGTTCAATGCCTTGACTCACTTCGCTAACCCAGCGTTGGAAAAAGCAATGGCTACTGCACCAGCAACCATCACTGTTGATCCAGCACAATGTACTTTCCAGTTCAACCCAACAGGTACTGCGAAGTTCACTAGCTCATGCGACATTGCTAAACAAGTGATGGCATCTAACTCAGCTAGCTACTCCACCATTCCAGCTCCAGCAGGCACTAACGCTGTTGTGAAAATTGGTGATATTGAAGTTCCAGGCTATACACCTGTAGGCATGGATCCAGCAGAAGCAAAAGCGAAAGATGCTGAATTTAAGAAAGCAATTCGTGAAGCTTTGAACAAAGAAGGTTATCCAGCTAAAGCTGACCCAGCACAAATTAACTATGTTGCTGTGTTGCTCTTGTTGGTTTACTTAGTGATCTTGGTGACCATGGTTTATGGCCCAATCGCTGCGATGTTGGTTGAGATGTTCCCAACCCGCATTCGTTACACTTCTATGTCCTTGCCATACCACATTGGTAACGGTTGGTTCGGAGGCTTGTTGCCAACGATCTCTTTTGCCTTGGTTGCGCAAAACGGTAACATTTACTACGGTCTCTGGTATCCAATCATCATCGCTGCGATGACATTGGTAATCGGTACACTGTTTGTACGTGAAACTAAAGACGTAGATATCTACGCACGTGACTAAGTAGTTTGATGCAGACGAATAGGTCTGCAGTCACTGAGAAACCCGATCAGAAATGGTCGGGTTTTTTTATTCCCACAAATCTTTTTGGTTACGGCTTTTTAATAGATTGTGATTTTGCTGTGCAATCGAAGTATCTCTGGAGCCCGGAACGAGAGTGATAGAGGCGCCTGCCTGAAGACTCCCCGTCTTTAGTACTCGCAAATACCAGCCACTATAGCCCGATTGCAACATTGCCTTGCTTGCACCCTTATACGCCATGGCAGCATTGAACTTAAAACAGGGTTCACGTAATTTCACGACTATAAACTCTAGTTCGCCTATGAGAAGTTTGTCACCCACAAAAACATCGGTTTCCACAAGACCTTCAATGGTGAAGTTTTCGCCGATAGCACCATACTCAAGCGACGTAGGCCTTTTTGTTTCGCGGGCAAGTAGTTCATTCCAGAAGCTGTAATGTTCTGCTGGATAAACATAAATTGCTTTCTCTATTCCGCCATGTACGCTCAGGTCTGCTTGCTCATCGCCGGCTACACCGAGATTAGTAATCTCTACTGCAGTAGGATTTTGCAGGTTGCTAATGCTCTTCTTACGAATAGCTGAGGCAACTGATTTGTAATCAGGATGATGGTTGCCAAATAGAGGCGCTACCTTTCCTGCTGAAATGGAGAGTAGTTTCATGAGCTAGATGAATGCAATCAAATCAATTTATTCATAGCAACACTAATAGCGACACCGAGCATCGCTTTTGTATTTGGTGTAATACACCACCAGATCGGCATCGGATTTGTATTGCGTGTAATAGATGGTGGCTCGGGCATCACTCTTGTACTTGGTATAAAACCAGACGCCAGGTTCGTTATCACTGGAGTACTGGGTTTCGTAGACGATGCAGTTTGCCTCTGAGGGGTACTTGGTGACGTAGACCTTGGCATTGGCTTCAGAGGGATAGTTCGTGATGAAGATTTGGGCGGCATCTGTGCCTAGGGGCAAAAAACAGCCCAAAATGGCCAGAATGCATCGGTTTTTAAGAGTCAGCTTCATATAGCTATATTACGGTTTCTAGGTTCAGGCGTTACAGAATAGGGCGGATTTGCTACAATCACACCTTCGGCGAATTAGCTCAGTTGGTTAGAGCGACGGAATCATAATCCGCAGGTCCGGGGTTCAAATCCCTGATTCGCCACCAAATACGAAAGCCATTGCCAAAGCGGCAGTGGCTTTTTTCTTAGACTGGCTAGAATGGCTTTAATGTCTAAATTTTGGAATCTTGTCTTTTTCCAACTTGGCTGGTTTGCTTGCGTCTTGGGCGCGGCTAACCATCAAGTGTTCTGGCCGGTTAT
Source organism: Polynucleobacter sp. (assembly GCF_018500155.2). Taxonomy (GTDB): domain Bacteria; phylum Pseudomonadota; class Gammaproteobacteria; order Burkholderiales; family Burkholderiaceae; genus Polynucleobacter. The sequence goes on along the minus strand of NZ_JAHBAK020000054.1, from coordinate 9,091 downwards.
TGGCTCGTTGGCCTATATCGTTTTTCATGTATGGCGCCTTAATCAGCCCCGAGAGTCTATTCATCTTTTGAGTAGAGTCTTGATCTATGGGGTGCTAACCGACTCCTTGATAGCGTACTTTGGATTCTTGGATTTTCAGGATTCTTGGCCTGTGAGCTTTTTATCCCCGATTTGGATGTGGACGCTTTGGCTTTTAGTGGGAACTACGATTAATGGCTCCTTATCTTGGTTGCGGGGCAGGCCCATTTTGGGGGCAGTTCTAGGCGGTCTTTGCGGCCCTTTGTCATACGAGGCTGGGATCCGAATGGGGGCTGGAAGCTGGGGCTCTGGGGGTCAAGTGATGGGTCTGATGTTCCTAGGGGTGGTCTGGGCCATCGCTGTTCCCCTCTTTTTCTATTGGGACCGCACCCCTTTGGAGCAGGGCTTAGTAAAAAATCCGTAAATTCCTTAAAAAAGTCGCTTGCAAAGAATACTGTTTTTATATACAGTAACTCCTAAGTTGTCACACAGTCAGTAAAACTTCGGGAAAAAGCCCAATACAAAGCGAAAAGGGAATACAAATGGCCTTGGATGAGAAAAAAAAGTCAGCCTCCTCAGAATTTGAGGGAATGAGCGGAGACAAGCAAAAAGCATTATCAGCAGCTCTTGCGCAAATTGAAAAACAATTTGGCAAAGGCTCCATCATGAGACTTGGCGATGCAGAAATTAGCCAAGATATTCAAGTGGTATCCAGTGGTTCACTCGGTTTGGATATTGCCCTAGGCGTTGGGGGTCTTGCACGTGGGCGCGTTATTGAAATCTACGGGCCTGAATCTTCAGGCAAAACAACCTTAACATTGCACGCGATTGCAGAAATGCAAAAGCTGGGTGGCACTTGTGCATTCATTGATGCTGAACATGCATTGGATGTTCAGTACGCTGGCAAGTTGGGTGTCGATGTTAATAATTTGTTGATTTCCCAGCCAGACACAGGCGAACAAGCTTTAGAAATTGCAGACGCTTTAGTGCGCTCTGGCTCGATTGATTTGATCGTAGTCGACTCTGTAGCCGCCTTAGTGCCAAAGGCTGAGATTGAAGGCGATATGGGTGATTCATTGCCAGGTTTACAAGCTCGCTTGATGAGTCAGGCGTTGCGTAAGTTAACTGGCGCTATTAAACGCACCAACACCACAGTCATTTTCATTAACCAAATTCGTATGAAGATTGGTGTGATGTTTGGCTCACCAGAAACTACCACCGGTGGTAATGCACTGAAGTTCTATGCATCTATGCGCTTAGATATTCGCCGTATTGGTAGTATCAAAAAGGGCGATGAGGTTGTTGGCAATGAAACCCGTGTGAAGGTAGTTAAGAACAAGGTTTCCCCGCCATTCCGCGAAGCCATTTTTGACATCATGTACGGTGCCGGTATTTCAAGAGAAGGTGAAATCATTGATATGGGTGTTGAGGCCGACATCATTGAGAAGTCAGGTTCTTGGTATAGCTATAACGGCGATCGCATTGGTCAAGGCAAAGACAATGTACGTGATTTCTTGAAAGAAAATCCAGAGATTGCAAAAGATATTGAAGCGAAGATTCGTGAAAAATTAGGAGTTAAAGTCGGTTCTGCTGTAGTGACTGATGTTTTGAGCGAGGAAGAGGAAGTCGAGTAACTTTGCCGCATCACTCAGTAGAATGATTTCATGTCTGAATTGAGTAGCAAAAAGCACAAACAAAGCCCGAGTCTCAAAGCTCGGGCTTTGCGTCTTTTGTCGCTGCGAGAATACAGCCGTAAATCATTGGCCGCCAAGTTGGTAGAGTCAGAGGCTAGGTGGGCCAAGCGCGCTGACGGAGCAGGTGGTCAGACCGGACAAAACACTTCCGAGCCTATCGAGGCTGTTTTAGATGATTTTGAGGCCAGGGGGTGGTTGTCGGATGAGCGCTATGCAGAGGCGCTGGTTCGCCGTCGCAGCGAGCGTTATGGCTCTCGCAGAATCGCTGATGAATTAGAAAGGGCTGGGATTGATGCTCAGCATTCAGCAAAACTTTTGGGCGCGCTTAAGGAAACAGAATTTCAAAGGGCTTATGCGCTTTGGTCAAGAAAATATGGGCAAAAGGCTCAGGATCAAAAAGAACGTGCGCGGCAGTATCGCTACCTAGCATCAAAGGGCTTCAGTTTGGATCTTGTGGCAAAAATTATTGGCGGCCAAAGTCCCGATTAGGGCAATTCCTGATCAAAAAACGCTATTTGCGGCATTGCAACATGATAGACTTACGGAGTCGGTCAAGCCGCTCAAATTTATTCAAATTTGGCTAATTTAGCCATTTCCTGAGTAAGCATGGGATTAAGGCAACATCGGTTTACTAATCCTCAATGCTTGCTAAATAAGATACCGCTTCGGAGTCATTATGAAAATTCACGAGTACCAAGGCAAAGAACTTCTGCGCCAATTTAATGTGCCTGTTCCAAACGGCATTCCTGCATTTAGTGTTGATGAAGCACTCAAGGCTGCTGAAAAACTAGGTGGTCCAGTATGGGTTGTGAAAGCACAGATTCATGCTGGTGGTCGCGGTAAGGGTGGTGGCGTGAAATTGGCCAAGAGCATGGATGAAGTGAAAAAGTACGCTTCAGAAATTTTGGGCATGCAGCTCAAAACCCATCAAACAGGACCAGAAGGTCAAAAAGTAAATCGCCTCTTAATTGAAGATGGCGCTGACATTAAAAAAGAGTATTACTTCAGTATTGTGACTGACCGTGGCACACAAAAGAACGTGATCATGGCTTCCAGCGAAGGCGGTATGGATATTGAAGAAGTTGCCGCTTCTCATCCAGAAAAGATTATTAAAGTGTTTGTTGATCCATTGGTTGGCTTAACCGATGCGGATTGCGATATTGTTGCTAAAGGTATTGGTGTGCCTGATGCCTCTATCCCACAAGCGCGTGAAGTATTTAAGAATCTTTACAAGACCTATTGGGACACCGATGCATCATTGGTTGAAATTAACCCATTGATTCTTGAAGGCAATGGCAAGATCAAGGCATTGGATGCGAAGTTCAACTTTGATCCAAACGCATTATTCCGTCATCCAGAGATCGTCGCGTATCGCGATATCGATGAGGAAGATGCTGCAGAAATCGAAGCGTCTAAATTTGATTTGGCCTACATCTCCTTGGATGGCAACATTGGTTGCTTGGTAAACGGTGCAGGTTTAGCAATGGCAACCATGGACACCATTAAGTTGTTCGGTGGCGAGCCCGCTAACTTCTTAGACGTTGGTGGCGGCGCGACAGCAGAAAAAGTGACTGAAGCGTTCAAGATTATGTTGAAAAACAAAAATGTGAAAGCCATTTTGGTCAACATTTTTGGCGGCATTATGCGTTGTGACGTGATTGCTGATGGTGTTGTGACTGCATGTAAAGCAGTGAACCTTACAGTGCCTTTGGTTGTGCGTATGAAGGGTACTAATGAAGAGTTGGGTAAGAAAATCCTAGCTGACTCAGGTTTACCAATTATTAGCGCGGATTCTATGGCAGAAGCAGCTACTAAAGTAGTTGCGGCTGTGGCCAACAACAAATAATTCAGGAATTTCAATATGTCTATTTTGATCAATAAAAACACCAAAGTCATTACACAAGGTATTACTGGTAAGACCGGTCAGTTTCATACTGAAAAGTGCCAAGAATACGCAAATGGTAAGAACTGTTTTGTTGCTGGCGTAAATCCAAAAAAAGCTGGCGAGTCTATTTTTAATATTCCTATTTACGCAACGGTTAAAGAAGCTGCCCAGCAAACTGGCGCGACAACTTCAGTCATTTACGTACCACCTCCAGGAGCTGCGGCTGCTATTTGGGAAGCGGTAGAGGCCGATCTCGATTTTGTAATCTGTATTACTGAAGGCATTCCAGTGCGTGACATGCTTGAAGTACGCAACAAGATGAGAGCAAAAGAAGCGGCTGGTGGCAAAAAGACTTTATTGCTTGGCCCTAACTGCCCAGGCATCATCACTCCAGATGAAATCAAGATTGGCATCATGCCTGGCCATATTCATAAGAAAGGCCGCATTGGTGTAGTCAGCCGTTCAGGTACTTTGACATACGAAGCGGTAGGTCAATTGACTGCAATTGGTTTAGGTCAATCTACTGCTGTTGGTATTGGTGGCGACCCCATTAATGGCCTGAAGCATATCGACGTCATGCGCATGTTCAACGAAGACCCAGAAACTGATGCTGTCATCATGATTGGTGAAATTGGTGGACCGGATGAGGCTGAAGCGGCACGTTGGTGCAAAGACAACATGAAAAAACCAGTGGTTGGCTTTATTGCTGGCGTAACTGCTCCTCCAGGAAAGCGTATGGGCCATGCAGGCGCATTGATTTCTGGTGGTGCTGATACTGCTGATGCGAAGTTGGCTGTGATGGAAGAATGTGGCTTCAAAGTCACAAAGAACCCATCTGAAATGGCTGCTTTATTGAAAGCTATGTTGTAATTGCAGGTGGACAAAGGATGCTGAATACTCAGCATCCTTTTATTGGTTAGTATTAAGCATTACAGTGTCAAAAATATAATTAATAAAGCAGTTAAAACTAAAATACCGTAGGGAGACAATATGGATTTATCAGCATTTTCTGATGCCACATTTTGGGCGGCATTACTCTCAATCATTGTTGCGAATATTTTGTTATCTGGCGATAACGCGGTAGTGATTGCCTTAGCTTCACGCAACCTGCCTCCTGCACAGCAAAAGAAAGCCATCTTTTGGGGTAGTGCAGCAGCCATTATCTTGCGTGTGGTATTGACCATTACTGCAGTTGCTCTATTAACACTGCCATACCTCAAAATCATTGGTGGTATTTTGTTGCTATACATCGGTATTCAGCTTTTATCAGATAGCGACGGCGAAGAGCACATGGAAGCAAAGTCTAGTATTTGGGCTGCTATCCGTACTATTTTGGTTGCAGATTTAGTGATGAGTTTGGATAACGTATTGGCTGTAGCTGCGGCAGCGCAAAAGGGCCCAGAAGAAACCCGTTTGTTATTGCTCATTATCGGTCTAGGCATGTCCATCCCATTAATTATTTTTGGTAGCGCAATGTTGCTCAAGGTCATGGAGCGTTTCCCCATCATTATTACCTTGGGTGCAGGCTTGCTTGGTCTGTTAGCTGGTGGCATGTTAGTAGACGATCCCGCCATTAGAGATAGCATTAAAGAGGCGCTAGGTGATGCGAAGTTGGCATTTGAGATCGTGGGTGTCGCCATCGTGATTCTTGTTGGCACTTATCTCAAGAAAAAGAATGCTAAAAAAGAATCGTAATTTTCTGTCATTCTTTTGAATAAAAGCCGGCCTCAATAGCCGGCTTTTTTATTACCCGTTTCCTTTGATTGAAAAGGTTTAGACTGGATCATGGGGTATTTAACCTCTGGAAGGAACATCGATGCAAAACCAAAACACAAATTTTCAAGCTACAAATAAGCAATTAGGAGAGTCGCAAGAGTCAGGTTTTACTTTGATTGAGGTGATGGTGGTTGTGGCCATCATCGGAATATTGGTCGCAGTAGCTGTGCCTCAATATCAAGATTACATTGCTCGAAGCAGGATAGTAGAGGGCATGAATCTGTCTTCCAGTGCTAAGCTTGCAGTGACAGAAGTATTTGCAACGCGTGGAACAGTAGCAATGGATGAAGCTACGAGTGGCTCCTTCACGTTCATTCCTACGAGAAGCGTTAAATTAATTGAAATCACACCATCTGGAGCCATCGCCATCGACTATCAAAACACAGTCGCCCCAGAGGGTAAAAATACATTGCATTTAATACCCACAAATGAGCCTGATGCCAATGTGCCCAAGCCCATCGACTTATCTAAAACAGAGGGTTCCACTTGGTCTGGAGGATGGTCATGTCGCTCAATTGAAACCAATCTTCTGCCACAGTTGCTGCCATCGGAGTGCAGGATTACAAAATAAAATCTTAAAGAAAATTTAAATTTGAGAGCCGTTTGGTTGGTTTCGAATGCTATTGGGAGTCGAGTAAATCAAAGTAGTACCTTTGACTTCCATACTCAGGCGGGGAGACATAAGTGTGTTTCCCTAGGCTTTTCCAAGTAACTGGATGAGAGAAATTAGGCCCATCATAAACAAACGTGTGAAATTCTCCATTTTCTCCGCAGGCATCTACGTGCCCAGGTAAATTCTTAATAAATTCATCATCAAACTCCTTGCCTACATAAGATTCATCTAAAAAGCGACCATCAACACAAGTCACTCGAGCCTTAAAACCTGAAGCAAGAAATTCCTTAACCAATGAAAGTCGATTTTCATTCCAGAGCGGGAGAATGGGCTCAAGCTTGGCTGCAATACAAACTTTTTCTTCCCACTCTTTATGGGCAATTAAATCAATATCGCCAAAAATAGCCAAATCTAGCCCCAATGATTTCAGGGATTGAAGTTTGCAAATAAATTCTTGTTCATAGCTTTCCCAGCTGGCAGAAATAAATTCATTTTGCATGCCAAGCGATTTTCCTTGGGCGAAAATTAAAGCCTTACTCACGCCATGAGAACGCGTTTTTAAACCAGATTCATCTAGTGCCGTGAGTAAATGGGTAATCTTATAGCCCATATTTTGAGAGCGCCAAAGGGCTAAACATGAATCCTTGCCTCCGCTCCATGAAGCTAATCCGTGTTTTGTATTCATCAAAATGATTATAAGAGTGAGAATGGCTTATAGTTCCCACATCAACAGCCACCATTTAGCTAATGACAAATATTCAATTGAGGGATCAGTTTTTAGATATCGCTAAAGGCTTAGCAATAATCCTGGTAGTTGTTGGTCATGTCATTCAGGGAAGTGCAGAGAAATTCGATGATCTTCTCTGGTTTAGAGTGATCTACTCATTCCATATGCCCTTATTTGTCTTTTTGTCTGGATCGGTGGCAGCCATTGCATTTAGTCCGGAAAGAATTCAAAGCGGTATGTTGATGGTGGCAAAGCAGGTCAAGACTAGGCTTGCAAAAGCATCAATTCGCTTGCTAATCCCATTTGTATCGTGGTGCGTTATTAACCAATTGTTCTATCACCATAGTGATTCAATAGTCAGTGCCGTTCTGTTAGCCTTTAGAAGACCAGATACAGCCCTATGGTTTTTATTGGCAATTTTTTATTGCATTTTGCTTACCTGTTTATTTGACATCGCCTTTGCTGGCATTTATCAATTGTTACAGAGATGCCACATGGATAGAGCATCTCATTGGATTGTCGATGGTCGAATCCAAATTGTTTTAATCATCCTCATTTGGTGGGCTATTCGTGAGCACACTCCCCGTGGAGCGGGCCTGAGTTTAATAAGGCCTTACTTTATCTATTACATGCTGGGGATTGGATTTTATAGATATTTATATCCAAAGATAAGCATCTGGAACTATCTACCTGCAATCGCCATATTTATTGTGTTAATTCCCCTGTGGGATAGGACCGCGGCGGACAATATGATTGTGATGCAAACAACGAGTTTTATACCTCGCCAATTGATCTACTTTTATGCTGCGGTTGTTGCTTTGAGCGGTTCTTTAGTAATGATTGGGGTTGCGAGAGTAATTACGAATTCAAGTGCCAATTGGGTAAAGAAATTTCTTGTTATTTGTGGGCAACTATCGCTGGGAATATATGCAATACATTATTTCTTTTTGCCCTTTTCGCCAAAGGTATTGACGCCTTTATTCGCTAGCTTAGGAATTGCAATGATGATCAATAAGATTCCATTGGCAAGAACTTTTTTATTGGGCGAAAAATAACGTTTTTACAATTTCCACTCCCCACTCTTACCACCACTCTTCTCTAAGAGTTTGACATCACTCATCACCATGCCACGGTCTACTGCTTTGCACATATCGTAGATTGTAAGCAGGGTGACTTGGACTGCGGTGAGGGCTTCCATTTCTACACCGGTAGGGCCGGTGGTTTCTGCCCTGACTTCACAGGTGATGCTGCAATTTGCTTTGCTGGTCTGAAAATTGATGCTGACATGGCTAAGTGCTAAGGGGTGGCAAAGCGGGATAAGGTCAGAGGTCTTTTTTGCCGCCTGAATGCCAGCAATTCTGGCAATACCCAAGACATCCCCTTTTTTATGACTTCCAGCCTCTACCATCTCAAAAGTGGCTGGCATCATACTGATAGTGCCAGTAGCCACTGCAATTCTGTGGGTATTGGGCTTATCGCCCACATTGACCATATGTGCTTGGCCGCTAGCATCAAAATGAGTTAGTTTGTTCATGGGATAAGTTTTACCATATAGGGATGCGGGACATAAAGTTGGATCAAAAAATCTCGGTTTGGAAGCGTCTATTGGCAATACAGCTTGCTGTGGCTCTAGCTTGCTCGGGGGTTGCTCCTGCGTACGCTACCTCACCCACTGGAGATGTCTCTGTAGAAGGCAACTCTGCGGCGATTCAGAATATCGGGCGCGCTATGCAATCACCAGATGCAAGGCCTGCAAATGCCCCCACTCGCAATACTTTACAGAGTCAACCGAATATTGTTCTGCCAGATATGGGTGATCCAGGTGGGGATACCTTGAGTCGCATGGATGAGCGCAAATATGGCGAGATGATCATGCGTCAAATTCGTCCTGATGCTGATTACTCAAATGACTTACCTATTTATGACTACCTCAATCAAATGGAGCGGCGCTTATTGCAAGCAGCGAAAAAATTACAACTGGGTGGCACTAATGAGCAGGGTAGTGGCGCATACAACTTTGAGGTTTTTGCAGTAAAAGATAGCAGCATCAATGCATTTGCTCTTCCAGGTGGATTTATTGGATTTCATACAGGGTTGATTGTGAGTGCAGAGTCCGATTCTGAGGTTGCCTCAGTAATGGGGCACGAAACAGGTCACGTATTACAACGTCATTTGGCTCGCCAAATGGATAAGCAGGCTACCAATACGATGATTGCCTTGGCGGGAATCATTCTGGGAGCGTTGGCAATGTCACGCAATCCACAAGCCGCAGCTGGACTCATGCAGGGCGGTCAGGCAGCTGCGATTAATAATCAACTCTCATACTCAAGGGATGCTGAGCGCGAAGCGGATCGTATTGGTTTTCTGATCTTAGAAGC
>NZ_JAHBAK020000052.1 GCF_018500155.2 Polynucleobacter sp. | reverse complement strand
GCCGAAGTAAAAACTTGGGAGGCTTTGGCTGATGGTGTCTTGGATGCAGGTATTTTGGCTCGCCTCGAACGCACCTGGCGTCCAGCAAATGAACAAAGTACGGCATGGGTTGAGCGCCAAATTGGCAAAATCAACAAGGCGCTAGAGCAAATGTCAGAGAAACTAGGAGACAACGCATGGTGCCACGGCAACCAAATGACCCTGGCCGATATTGCGGTGGGATGCGCAATTGGATATTTACTATTTCGCTTTCCAGAAATTCAATGGCAAACACAACATCCCAATTTGAATCGCTTGTATCAAAAATTGTTAGAGCGTTCCTCGTTTATTGAAACAGAACCACCAGCAGCATAAAAAGTTTTATTTGCTTGCTTAAATTAGGCGGAAATGATTCCGCCACCGAGACAAATGTCACCGCTGTATAAAACAGCGGATTGTCCTGGCGTCACAGCCCATTGATTTTCTAAAAAACGTAACCTGAAGTCAGATTCATGATTGCCTGCGTTCAATTCGCATGCCGAATCGGCTTGACGATAACGCGTTTTAGCAGAGTAGGTGCCAGCTACAGGCGGGATACCAGCTATCCAGCTAGCATCAATCGCGTCTAGCCCATGAGCCAGTAGCCATGGGTGTTCGTGCCCTTGCACAACATAGAGCGTATTGTTTGCCACATCTTTACGGGCGACATACCAGGCATCACCATTGCCGTCTTGACTGCCGCCCAAACCGATTCCTTTGCGTTGCCCTAAAGTAAAAAATGCTAAGCCCATATGCTCACCAACAACTTTTCCTTCGGGTGTTTTTATAGGCCCTGGTTCGCGAGGCAAATAGCGATTGAGGAATTCTCTAAAGGGCCTTTCGCCAATAAAACAAATGCCGGTGGAATCTTTTTTCTTGGCATTGTGCAAACCAATTTTTTCAGCGATTTCGCGCACTTCCGTTTTAGGAATCTCACCCAGCGGAAATAGCACATTGGCTAATTGTTGTTGGGTTAAACGATGCAAAAAATAACTTTGGTCTTTGCTTGCATCTAACGCTTTTAGCAGTTGCACTTGACCGCCTTCATGCCGCACACGTGCATAGTGTCCAGTAGCAATCGCATCCGCACCCAAGCTCATTGCATGATCTAAAAATGCCTTGAACTTGATCTCAGCATTACAAAGTACATCTGGGTTTGGAGTTCGCCCGGCAGCGTATTCCCGCAAAAACTCAGCAAACACGCGTTCACGATATTCCGCAGCAAAATTCACGGCTTCTACGTCAATTCCGATTAAATCTGCCACGGAGACCACGTCAAGCCAATCTTGCCGGGCGGAGCAATATTCATCGTTATCGTCATCCTCCCAATTCTTCATAAACAGGCCCACAACCTCGTAACCCTGTTCTTTCAGCATCCAAGCTGCAACCGACGAATCTACACCCCCAGACATGCCAATAACGACTTTCTTGGGGTTTGTGGGCGGGATTGCTGAAGAATTGAGCTGGATCATCAAAAAATGCGAGAATTCAATATAAGCTGATACCCCATATTGTAGAAGCCTTATTAGAAACTGGTCTATGTGGGGTCTAGCCTAAATTCTTTATGTATAAGGGTAACCATATATACGCTAATGCGTATATATACATAAAATTGTTTTTTAAAATTTTGCTTTTGGAGACATGCCATGCGCATAGGAGTGCCGCTGGAAACTAAACCTGGTGAAACCCGGGTTGCTGCTACACCAGAAACCGTTAAAAAACTCGTCAGTCAAGGTCACACTGTGGTGATACAAAAAGATGCGGGTTTACAGGCAAGTCAGCCTGATTCTGCTTATGAAGCTGTGGGAGCAACCATTGGCACTGCCGCAGATGCGTTTGGTGCAGAAATTGTCCTTAAAGTTCGCGCCCCTGAAGCAGCAGAGCTCAAGCAAATTCAATCTGGCAGCGTACTCATTGGCATGCTCGACCCATTTGATAACGACAATATTGCCGCTATGGCTGCACAAGGCATTACTGGCTTCTCCTTAGAAGCTGCGCCACGCACTACACGTGCGCAAAGTATGGACGTTTTATCTTCACAAGCAAATATTGCTGGCTACAAAGCTGTGATGGTCGCTGCCAATGAATATCAACGCTTTATGCCGATGTTGATGACTGCAGCGGGAACTGTAAAAGCTGCACGCGTTCTCATTCTTGGCGCTGGCGTTGCTGGCTTACAAGCAATTGCAACCGCGAAGCGACTAGGCGCAGTGATTGAAGCTTCGGATGTGCGCCCAGCTGCTAAAGAACAAATTGAATCATTGGGTGCGAAATTTGTTGACGTGCCTTATGAAACCGATGAAGAGCGTGAAATCGCTCAGGGTGTTGGAGGCTATGCCCGCCCAATGCCAGAAGCATGGATGAAGCGTCAAGCGGCCTTGGTGGCCGAACGCGCCCAACAGGCTGATATCGTGATTACGACTGCATTAATTCCTGGTCGCAAACCACCAGTTCTCTTGCATAGCGATACCGTTGCCAATATGAAACCGGGCTCCGTGGTGATTGATATCGCCGCAGGCAAAGGTGAAAACGGCTCAGGTAACTGCCCTTTAACTCAGGCTGACAAGGTCGTTGATGTGAACGGTGTCAAGATTGTGGGTTACACCAATTTAGCAAGTATGGTTGCTGCAGATGCATCTGCCTTATACGCACGCAACTTAATCGACTTTCTAAAACTCATCATTGATAAAGAAGCGAAGCTTGTTATCCCTAGCGACGACGATATCGTTACCGCTTGCTTAATGTGTCGCGATGGCCAAGCCATCCGCAAAAACTAATAGAACATTCTTACGAGGAAACATCATGGATCTCGCTGCTTTTCAAAGCATCCTTACCGTTCAAAACATCACCGTATTTGTACTGGCCATTTTTGTTGGCTATCACGTAGTTTGGAACGTCACTCCAGCATTACATACACCTCTGATGGCGGTGACGAATGCTATTTCTGGAATCATCATCGTTGGCGCCTTATTGCAAACCGAAGTGATCGGCGGAGATGAAATCACTTTTACTAGCGTTATTGGGGCGATCGCAGTTTTCTTGGCTTCAATCAATATTTTTGGTGGCTTTATGGTGACGCGTCGCATGTTGGAGATGTTTAAGAAAAAAGCGCCTAAAGCCAATACAGCTGATGCAGCTAAGTAAAGAGAACAAGATCATTAGAGACTAAAACAATGTCAAACATAACCGCTATTTCCTATCTCATTTCATCGGTGCTGTTCATCCTCGCTCTGCGGGGCTTGTCCTCACCAACCACCTCACGCCAAGGTAACACTTTTGGCATGATTGGTATGCTGCTCGCAGTCATTACCACCTTCTTTATTCCTGACTTCAAACCAGCCGTTTCTCTCATTGCTGTAGCAGTAGTGGGTGGTGCCATTATTGGCACCTTGGCTGCTAAACGGGTGCAGATGACAAAAATGCCTGAGCTAGTAGCGCTCATGCACTCTTTTGTCGGTTTGTCAGCAGTATTAATTGCAGTGGCTGCAGTATTCAATACTGCGCATGAGCACACAGGCGCACAGAAGATTGAACTCTTTATCGGTGCATTCATCGGTGCAATTACCTTCACTGCTTCTGTTATTGCTTTTGGCAAACTTTCTGGCAAGGTGAGCGGTAAACCTGTTAGCTTCTCTGGCCAGCATTTACTCAACCTCATTCTTGCAGTATCGATGGTTGGCGCAGGCATTGCTTACTATTTAGTAGATAGTCATGCCGCATTTTTAGCTATGTGCGCTATTGCATTGGTCCTCGGCGTTACCTTGATCATTCCGATCGGCGGCGCTGATATGCCAGTCGTGGTCTCCATGCTCAATAGTTATTCTGGTTGGGCTGCAGCAGGTATCGGCTTTACCCTCAACAATCCTGTATTAATCATTGCAGGCGCCTGCGTTGGATCCTCTGGCGCGATTTTGTCTTACATCATGTGTAAGGCTATGAATCGCTCCATTTTGGCAGTGTTGCTTGGTGGCTTTGGAGCTGAAGCAGCCGCAGGGGGTGGCGATGATGGCGGTCCAAAGAATTACAAAACTGGCTCACCAGAAGACGCTGCATTCCTGATGGAGAATGCAGATACTGTCATCATCGTTCCTGGATATGGTCTTGCAGTAGCACGCGCTCAGCATGCCCTTAAAGAGCTTACAGAAAAGTTAACCCATCATGGCGTAACTGTGAAATATGCTATTCACCCAGTTGCTGGTCGCATGCCAGGTCACATGAACGTTCTCTTGGCTGAAGCTGAAGTGCCCTACGATCAAGTTTTTGAGATGGAAGATATCAACAGCGATTTTGGTCAAGCAGACGTCGTGTTAGTACTAGGCGCAAATGACGTGGTAAATCCTGCAGCGCGTTCACCAGGTAGCCCTATTTTTGGTATGCCCATTTTGGAAGCGTTTAAGGCAAAAACGATTATTGTGAACAAGCGTTCTATGGCTGCAGGCTATGCAGGTTTGGATAACGAACTCTTCTACATGGATAAAACCATGATGGTCTTCGGTGATGCGAAGAAAGTCGTTGAAGAAATGGTTAAAGCTGTTGAGTAAAAACTTTCGCTACCTCATTTAAAAACCGCCTAATGGCGGTTTTTTATTGCCCGACCTTCACTCTTGCAGAGCAAATAAAAAATGCCTGGTCTTTTGAACCAGGCATTTTTATTACCATAATCAATAGATCACGGAGAGTTTTTACATCATACCGCCCATGCCACCCATACCGCCCATGCCACCCATATCAGGCATGCCGCCACCAGCAGATTCTTCTTTTGGTGCCTCAGAGATTGCACAGTCAGTGGTCAGCAATAAGCCAGCCACAGATGCAGCGTTAACTAATGCTGTCTTAGTGACCTTAGTAGGATCAATCACGCCTTGTGAAACGAGATCGCCGTATTCACCAGTTGCAGCGTTATAGCCATTGTTGCCCTTGCTTTCTTGAACAGCATTGACAACTACACCTGGATCTTCACCTGCGTTGCTCACAATCGTACGCAAAGGCTCTTGCATTGCACGCAATACGATGCTGATACCAGCGTCTTGATCGGCATTGTCGCCTTTCAAGCCTTTGATACCTTGCATTGCACGAATCAATGCAACGCCACCGCCAGGAACAATACCCTCTTCCACAGCAGCACGGGTTGCATGCAAAGCATCATCAACACGAGCTTTCTTCTCTTTCATTTCTACTTCAGTAGCAGCGCCAACACGAATCACCGCAACACCACCTGCCAATTTGGCAACACGCTCTTGCAATTTTTCCTTGTCGTAGTCGCTAGTTGCTTCTTCGATCTGCACACGAATGTTCTTCACGCGTGCTTCAATCGCTTTAGCATCACCGGCACCGTCAATAATGATGGTGTTTTCTTTACCTACTTCAATGCGCTTGGCTTGACCGAGGTGCTCAAGAGTTGTTTTCTCGAGTGTAAGGCCAATTTCTTCAGCAATCACAGTACCGCCAGTCAAAATCGCGATATCTTCTAACATTGCCTTACGACGATCGCCAAAACCAGGAGCCTTCACAGCGCAGGTCTTGATGATGCCGCGAATGTTATTCACTACCAAAGTTGCCAAAGCTTCACCTTCAACATCTTCAGCGATGATTAACAACGGACGGCCTGACTTAGCAACTTGCTCTAATACTGGGAGCAAATCACGGATGTTGGCAATCTTTTTATCAAACAAGAGTACGTATGGATTGTCCAATACAGCAACTTGCTTTTCTGGTTGATTAATAAAGTATGGGGACAGGTAGCCACGATCAAACTGCATACCCTCTACCACTTCTAACTCGTCATCTAATGACTTGCCATCTTCAACAGTAATCACACCTTCTTTGCCTACTTTTTCCATTGCTTCTGCAATGCGTTGACCGATACTGTGGTCACTATTTGCTGAGATGGAACCTACTTGAGCAATTTCTTTAGTAGTGGTGCAAGGCTTGCTGATCTTTTTGAGCTCTTCAATCGCTGCGGTTACTGCTTTATCAATACCGCGCTTCAAGTCCATTGGGTTATGACCTGAAACGACGTACTTCATACCTTCGCGAACAATAGATTGCGCCAATACTGTTGCAGTAGTAGTACCGTCACCAGCGATATCAGCAGTCTTGGAAGCAACTTCCTTAACCATTTGCGCACCCATGTTTTGCAACTTGTCTTTCAGTTCGATTTCTTTTGCTACTGAAACACCATCTTTAGTAACGGTTGGTCCACCAAAGGAACGCTCGATCACTACATTGCGACCTTTAGGCCCAAGAGTGGTTTTGACTGCGTTAGCAAGAATGTTGACGCCTTCGACCATCTTGGTACGGGCGCTATCTCCAAATACAACGTCTTTTGCTGCCATGATTAAATTCCTCTCTTAATTTCCGAAATTACTTCTGAACAACAGCCATGATGTCGTCTTCACGCATCACGATGAGCTCTTCGCTATCTACTTTGACGGTTTGGCCTGCATATTTGCCAAACAACACGCGATCGCCTACTTTGACGTCGAGTGCATTCAATTTGCCTGCTTCATCACGCTTGCCAGGGCCAACAGCCAATACTTCACCTTGATCAGGCTTTTCAGCTGCGGCGTCAGGAATGATGATTCCGGATGCAGTTTTTGATTCTTGATCCAAACGCTTGATGATTACGCGATCATGTAAAGGACGCAAATTCATCTCTTCTCCTATGTTAGTAAGTGTTAACTAATTAAAAAACTATATAAATCAATGCTTTATAATCTCTTACACGCAAATAAAGCGGTTTTATGATGCTAATTCCGCTTTTTAGCACTCGCGTGATGGGAGTGCTGATTATATAGGTCTGCTTTGGAGGATTTCAAGGGCGGATCACCAAAAAAAGCTCACCTATCAAGCCGCTTTTCCGCGCCCGGCTAGTTCCCAGAGCGTTTGCCCACCAACCGCAACCCAAAAGACCCTATTTTTTCAGACCCAAAATGAGCATCTCCTTGATTTGGCAAGCAATTTCACATTTCGTTTTTCATTTCATCCCCCGCAGAGTGGGGTCTTGGGAAATGCGCTTGCAAACTCATCAGACTGTCGCGCTTTTGCTTTTGAATTTTGGCTAAGCGCTCAAGGATAGTGTGTTGCAAGTGAATCTCCTTAATGAGGGCCAGATCGTATTGATCAATTTCGCGCAGCTCTCTTTTTTGCATGAAATACCAAATTTGCAACCAGTTACGAATCTGCGGTTTCCAACCCATGAAATGTGCTTGAAAATACATAGCGATCGCAAAATCATGAATGACCTCAAATAGAAGTGGTGTCTCATCCTTAATCCAGGGTGCATTAAATTGTTCACGCTGTGGAGACAGTAAAGGTGGCAAATCTTTTTGGGTGCGGACCCACTTTTCGAATTCTTCAAACAGCACATCAAAATGAATGCGTATTTCTTCCAAATCAGTAAATTCTTCCGCCTTGTATTCTTTGATCATGCGGCAATACTGGCGCCATGCCATGTCCGCTATTTCAATTTGCTTAGGACCAAAGCGTTTGCTCATATTTAAAAAGTAGTCTGGCAAATATTCATAAAACATTGGATCGATCTCGAGCATCGCGGCAATCTGCGTTTTATCGACGCTATCAAAAATCGACTTCTGTTCTACATGAATTCGCCCTTCCATACGCCGCGAGCGCCAACGTGAATCAATGTATTCATCCACCAAATCAGACTCAACGACCCCTTGAGGATTGATATCTTCGTAAAGCTCTTGTGCTAACTGGCGATATTCGCTTTCATCTTCAAAAGGCAAAATTTTGGTCTTTGCATAACGGGCATGCTTTAAGGCATTTAGTCGCAAGCGATTTTTTCCTGCGGCGGTTTTTGGCCCAGTATGACCAAAAGACTTTTTACGACCTAGTGAGTCGCGTGGTACTTCATCATCTTTTTTACGACTTGAACTGTTTAGATTATTCATAATGTTTCTCAAAAAGTTAGTTTTAAAATCCAGGTATAAACACCTGGAACAAAAAATAAAAAATGAATGTCTCACTGCGCACAACAATCGTGTATGCAAAAGTATTACGGTGTGCGCCAATCGGGCGCAGATGCATCTACCTTATTCACAGTGGCTTGACTCGATCGTGAGCCAAAGAATTCGCATTAGTGAATTTCACACCAAGCGACACAACAGCGATCATTAAGAAAGACTTCGTGTGGTGGTCTCGTGAGTTGGGTTTAAAAATGTATTCGAGCGTGAACCATTTCTAATGAACTACCAATTCCGCACCATGCTTTTTAACTTCGCTTTACAGCTGGCTTAATCTAATCGGGATTAAGCCCTAATACTGGATAAGTATACAGTATTATTTTATTTTGGAAATCCTTTTTTCCACCTCACCCCAGCACCCTCTTCAGGGGTGCCAATGAATTCAATTCCCATAACCTCAAAAGCTAGCTTTAGCTGCTTTAATTTTTCTATAGTGCCCGAAGGTATCTCATTTTTCCCTGATTCAAGGCGAACTAGGGTTGTAAATGCCATACCTGACTCCTTAGCCATCTCTCTGACAGTAAGCCCGGTCATTGCTCTCGCAGCTTTTATTTGACTACTTGTAATCAATTTTGGTTCAGCCTATAATAGGATCAATGATCCTATTATTGAAATCATTGAACACATACAGAAAGGAAAAAAATGCTTAATAATCAACATTTTACACAGGATCGTACTAAATACCTAGGTGGTTCGGATATTGGCGCTATTTTGGGGTTTTCTAAGTACCGTACCGCTTTAGATGTCTGGTTAGAGAAAACGGGTCGGGTAGTCAGTAAGGTGGATAACCTACCAGTGCGCTTTGGTTCTTTTGCTGAAAGCTTTGTCGCTTCGGAATATGCATCCCAAACAGGCTTTAGCCTGGTGCATAGTGAAGCAGGAGTCGTGCATCCCAGGCACCCCTTTATGGTCGGTCACATTGATCGCTTTGTCTTTGAGCGCTCTAGCGATATCAATAGGGAGCTATTTCATTCTGATGGATCCTGTGCTGCTTCTCACCTATTGGAGTGCAAAACCGCGAGTCCTTTTAATCAATCCGATTGGGGTGAACTGGGTACCGATGAAGTACCCATGAGTTATCTAGTGCAGTGTCTTTGGTACTTAGCCATTACTAATCTAGAGAGATGTGATGTGGCAGTACTCTTTGGCAATTCTGATTTTCGGATCTATGAAGTCTATCGCGATCAAGAACTAGAAGAGTTGATCGTTAGTAAAGCTGCGGCCTTTTGGCATGACTATGTTCAGATAGACACTCCACCACCCGCGCAATGCGAGTCAGACTATCAACACCTCTTTAGCAAGGAAATAACTGGTACAGCCGTAGAAGCCGATTCCACGGTTTGTGAGCTCACCCAAAAGTTACAGCTTCTAAACAGCGAGATTAAATCCAAAGAACTAGAAGTCTCACAAATCAAACAAACCATCATGGGGCAAATGGGGGAAGCGGAACTACTCACCTATCAAGGCAAGGTTCTCGCCACCTGGAAAAGTCCCAAAACCAGCTATCGCTTAGATAGTAAGCGCCTGGAACTTGAACACCCAGAACTGATCCCGCAATACCAGGTGCCGATCCTAACCTCCAGAAGACTGGTGATTAAAGAGTTAACTACTAAATAGGATACTGAATATGAAACCCCATCAAGCTACTAATAAATTAGGTAAACGTACCTATACCCTCAAGGAGTTGGCGCAGCGCAATTTTGTGTCACCCCCTCAAGTGGTCATCCAAGACAAGGCGCCAAGATTTAATCCAGTCAATATCCAAGAGGATTTATTGGACGAAGTAGAAACGATAGAAGTTGATCAAAAGAATCATCACGCTGCACAGAACCAACAACAATCAACACCAGCTTCATTAGAGCAATCTAAAACAAACATCTCTTCTACCAACCTGACTGTATCAATTGAACTGATCAATCATTTGATCACTAAAGAGATTGGTTTAACGGCTAAAACATTAGGCCTTGAAGAAAATGAACTACAAGCTTGGATTGATCTTCAAGTGATGGCGCCTAAACAAACCCTCTTAGCACTATTAAGACTGGCTAGAGCCAATAATCTTGATCCCCTACAAGAAGAAGTTGCCTTAGCACTCTATGAAGATAGCCATTGGCAGGCTTACATCACGGTCGAAGGTTACTCAAAGATGCTTAATCGTCACCCGGCTTTTGATGGGATGAGCTTTACCCAATCGGAAGAAACGACAAATGGTATTCCCATATGGATGGAATGCACTATTTATCGTAAAGATCGCTCTAATCCAATTAGTGTGAGGGAATATTTTGAGGAAATTAAAGGAGAGCAGGCTATTTGGCAAAAGATGCCGAGAAGGATGCTCAGACATAAAGTCATGCAGCAGTGTGCGAGGTTGGCAATAATTTAAGTATCTACTATTAATTTTATCTTAATATAATGCTAACAATCTTCACTACAAATCTCCTCTCATTATAAAAATTTAACAAACAAAAATCTTTATTTCATTTCGTTCCATCATCTTCTTGCTGAAATCAATACACATCACATGAGATATTTTTCTCTAGCTGCCCAACATAGAAACAATGGCTGGTTTTTACATCCGATTACTGGGAATTTGCATCAAACACACAACGAAAACCTAGCCGCTTTTATAAGCAGGGATTTACCAGAAAAGATTATTAGCGCGTTGGAATACTGCGATAACCCATATAAACTTTTACCGCCAAAATTTGAATTTTCACATTTTTTTGAAGAACGAAATGTCATTTCACTTCAAAAAATTTATAGGAAAATTCTTTTTTTAAGAAGATTAAATTTCTTTTTGGTTACTATGTACGCTGGTCAAGCAAGTCCATTGTTTGCAGATTCCTTACAGGCATTTTTTGCACTCAATAAAATAGGATATTCAGCGAAAACAGATCCAAATGGATGCCTGAATAGAACTTTAATTGCAGCAAAATGCTCACATAAATTCCAACAAGCAGGAGTGCTATTTATTGGAGCAGATTTACCTCAGACACGACTTCATGCATGGATTATTGAGGATAATTATCAACCCGATCCATGGGATAGGGATTGGATTAATTTTCTTCCACTGGCAGCTTATATTTATTAATTAAATAAAAATGTTGTTGATAGATAATTCTAAATACACGACCCAATACTTTTCCATTATTAAAGAAAAGTTTGTTGATTTAAATTCTACAATTTCAAAAAAATTATTTAGTCCAGAATCTTATACAGCTCACGCCAAAAATGAGGCAATAAAACCCACCCACCTTAATGACTATGAACCTGTTTTGCCGGGTATCTAT
>NZ_JAHBAK020000071.1 GCF_018500155.2 Polynucleobacter sp. | reverse complement strand
GACATGAATATTGCCTTGCGTATCCTCAAAAACCAAACGACCTAAAGTATCACGCTTGAGTTGACATGATTGACTCATACGCCACCTCCAATATTTTTCGCAATTTCTTGAAGCATTTCTTCCTGCTTCTCATTTTTCAATTCTTCCGGACTTTCTTCCAAGCTTTCACCTATCGCCCCACCCTCAACCAATTCTGCAGCATGTCGCAACTGCGCCTGATACAAGGTGTAGTAAGCCCCTTGCGCATCCATCAATTGTTCGTGAGAACCAATTTCTACGATTTCGCCCTTATCCAAAACAACCAAGCGGTCTGCCTTTCTCAGAGTGGAGAGGCGATGCGCGATCGCAATCGTAGTGCGGCCCTTTACTAAATTATCTAAAGCCCTCTGAATTTCTTTTTCAGTGGTGGTGTCTACAGATGATGTCGCTTCATCCAAAATTAAAATACTCGGATTAATCAAGAGCGCCCTTGCAATAGAGATACGCTGACGCTCACCACCCGAGAGTGATTGACCACGCTCACCCACAAGAGAGTCATAACCTAATGGCAAGCGCAAAATAAATTCATGCGCATGCGCTGCACGTGCAGCTTCAATGATTTCAGCGCGGGTTGCATTAGGCTTGCCATAGGCAATATTTTCTGCAATCGTGCCAAAGAATAAAAACGGTTCTTGCAATACCAAACCAATGCACTTACGGTAATCTGCTATAGCAATACTACGAATATCACGACCATCTAAGGCAATCGACCCTGCGCTGACATCGTAAAAACGGCAAATCAAATTCACCAAGGTGCTCTTTCCTGAGCCACTATGCCCTACCAGGCCAATCATCTCGCCTGGTGCAATATCCAGATCGATTCCTTTGGTCACAGCGCGATTGCCATAACGAAAGCCAACGCCCCGCATTGAAATTCCGCCTTTGACTGGGCCCAGTGGCGCGGGATTGACTGGTTCAGGAACACTAGAAACGTGATCCAAAATATCAAAAATGCGTTTCGCTCCTGCGGCCGCTTTTTGGGTATGCGACACAATGCGGCTCATTGAGTCTAGGCGAACATAAAAACGGCCTATATAGGCTAAGAATGCAATCAGCACGCCGACCGTCACTTTTTGATGCGCTACCTGCCAGATACCAAAACCCCAAACCACCAATAGGCCTGTCTCAGTCAACAGTGTGACTGTGGGAGAAAACAATCCCCACACACGATTAACGCGATCATTAATTTGTAAATTATGTTTATTCGAATCGACGAATCGTTTTAACTCACGATCTTCTTGCGCAAACGCTTTCACCACCCGAATTCCCGGGATCGTATCCGCCAATATATTAGTAACCTCTGACCAAATACGATCGATCTTCTCAAAGCCAAAACGCAAACGATCTCGTACTACATGAATCATCCACACAATGAATGGCAATGGTGCCAATGTCACAAGCGCCAACAAAGGATCAATCGACACTAAGATGGCCGCAGTCATGGTGATCATTAAGACATCAGTCGCAAAATCCAAGGCATATAGCGATAGAAATACACAAATGCGATCTGTCTCCGCACCAATACGCGCAATCAAATCGCCGGTACGTTTACCGCCAAAATACTCGAGCGAAAGTTTGAGTAAATGCTCAAACGTCGTGTTACGTAAATCAGCACCAATACGCTCACTCACTAATGCTAGTAAATAGGTTTTCCACCATCCCAAGCCCCATGCAATCAGGGCTGCGCCGAATAGCGCAAACAAATACATTGCAGCCAAATGAAAATCAATAGGATTGCCGCGCTCATAGGGAATCAAAACATGATCCATCAACGGCATGGTCAGATACGGCGGTATTAACGTCGCACCAGTAGACAATAAGGTGAGCACAAAGCCGAGTAGCAATTGATTTTGATATGGCTTAGCAAAACGCCATAACTTAAACAATGTCCAAGTAGAGGGTGGTTTGTCATCTTCTGGGTCACACGTTGGACACGTTTCAGAATTTGCCGGTTTTGGACTCAAACAAACAGGGCAAACCTGCTTGTCATATTCGCTTACCTCAACCTCAACTTGATTTTCACCCTTGGTTAATTGCCTAAAGCTCGATTGCAAACGCAATACCTGAGGATTCACCGCTAATGTGAAATACCAAATTCTGAGTAATTTATCTGCTGTCTCTAACTTAAGATGCCCTACCCCAGCATGATCACCATGAAACAAATGCTCTTGAGGGCTCACCGGCCAACTTTCAAAATGTTGGCCATCAGTCCAAACCAAAGCCTGTTCAGTCAGAACCAATACACTTTTCTCAAAACGCAGAGCGAGATCCAAATCCAGCTCGACCCACGCCAAAATGGCTTCGGGATTGCGTAAAGGAGATTGCGAACCCTCAAAAATCCCACTCCATTGACTGGGCAGGGCTGGGGCAAAAGGTAGGATTGGTGGCTTCATCAACCCTAAAAGTATAGTGGGAGCTGGACTGATTGAATTTATTGCACCTGTCAACTTTAAGAGGCCAATAGCCGTTAAATTACCGAAGTGGCCCTTTTTGGGGATTTTTGCAATTTTTGTGGATTTAGAATAAAACCAATACAAACTGAGACCGTCAGGCAAAGTCCCCCAATCTGTCTGGCTTGACCCCTGCAATACCTTAAATGCCCCAATTACTAGACAAATCCATCGAGATACTGAGCGTTAAGCATCTCCGCGGTCCCAATATGTGGACCTACTATCCTGTCATCGAAGTTTGGATCGATATTGGAGACCTTGAAGATTACCCATCCAATCTCATTCCCGGTTTTTATGAGCGTCTTGTAAAAGCGCTGCCAAGCTTAGTAGAGCATCGCTGCAGCTACGGTGAAACAGGTGGATTCTTAAAGCGAGTAGAAGAAGGCACATGGCCTGCTCACATCATGGAGCACCTAACGCTCGAACTTCAAAATCTTGCTGGCATCCCTGGAGGTTTTGGCAAAGCACGCGATGGTGATCGTCGCGGTGTTTATAAAGTGATGGTGAGCGCAATTAATGAAGAGGTCACCTTGACTGCGCTCAAGCATGCACGAGACCTTTATCTTGCGCTTGCTCAAGACAATTCAGATTATGTGGGCTTGGTTAAAGAATTCGTTGAGAACTTACGCGACCTTAGCGATGATTTATTGCTTGGCCCAAGCACTGCTTGCATCGTCAATGCTGCGGAAGAGCGAGGTATTCCTTCCATTCGCTTATCTGAGGGTAATTTAGTCCAGCTTGGATACGGCGCTAAACAACGTCGCATATGGACTGCTGAAACAGACCAAACTAGCGCGATTGCAGAAACGATCTCCCGCGATAAAGATCTCACAAAGAGCTTATTGCGTAGCGCTGGCGTTCCTACTCCTGAGGGTAGAACGGTAAGTAGTCCAGATGATGCTTGGGAAGCGGCGCAAGATATTGGACTGCCAGTCGTTGTAAAACCGATTGATGGCAATCATGGTCGCGGCGTCTTCATTAATCTCTACACCCAACAAGAAATCGAAGCTGCTTATGCTGTTGCTATTGAAGAAGGCAGTGAAGTACTTGTCGAGCGTCATATTGTTGGTGATGAGCATCGCGTTTTAGTTGTTGGCAATAAAGTAGTTGCTGCAGCTAAAGGAGAGAGTGTCTGGGTTACCGGTGATGGCAAACATACGGTAAAAGAATTAATTGATATTCAAATTAATTCTGATCCGCGGCGCGGAACTTCAGAGGAGCACCCTCTTAATCCTGCCCGCATAGACTCTGCAGTAGAGCTGGAATTAGCTCGTCAAAAACTCACTGGCGACAGCATTCCTGCCAAAGACCAGCAAGTCCTGATTCAGATTAATGGCAACGTGGCATTTGATGTAACCGATCAAGTGCATCCTGATATTGCCAACCAAGTAGCACTGGCAGCGCGAGTAGTCGGCCTAGATATTGCTGGAATTGATATGGTCGCACGAGATATCAGCAAGCCGATGGCTGAACAAAATGCCGCTATTGTGGAAGTGAATGCCGGTCCTAGTCTATTAATGCACCTTAAGCCAGCCAGTGGCAAGCCCCAACCCGTTGGCAAAGAAATTGCCAACCATCTCTTTCCTCCTGGCGCAGATTTTCGTATCCCGCTTGTTGGTATCTGCGGCCAAAGTGGCAAAACATCTGTCGCTGAAATGATTGCGCACTTTTTAAGACTTACCAATGTCTATGTTGGCCTGTCTTGTAGTAAGGGCTTATTTTTTGGTAATCGTGCGATTCCAAATACCAATGCGTCTAATTGGGAAAATGCTCGTCGCACCCTTCTCAATCGAGCAGTTGAAGCAGCCGTAATCGAAAATAATCACCTCTCCATGCTTATTGAAGGCCTAGCATATGATCGTTGCCAAGTTGGCGTCGTGCTCAATGTAGATCCGACTGCTAATTTTCCGCAGTATGCAATCTATGATGAGGATCAAGTCTTTAGTATTGTTCGCACCCAAATTGATGTTGTACTACCTACAGGTGTTGGGGTGCTCAATGCAGATGATGCAATGTGTGTCCAAATGGCTGAACTGTGTGACGGTGAAGTGATTTTCTTTAGTGAAAATCCTGACTCCGAAGTCATCAAGACACACCTGCAAAATGGCGGTCGTGCCGTCATCATAGGTAAACAACAAATTACTCTTAAGTCTGGAAAGCTGGATCAAAAATCGATTCCAGTACCACGTCACTCTGAGGCAAGTAGCACCAGTCCATGGAAAACGATGAACCTGGGTGCAGCCATCGCTGCTGCTTGGGCCTTGGATATTCCGTTTAACGTTATTGAAGCCGGCGCAGAAACATATGTGCCAGATTCCACCATTGCGATAGGGGCCTAATTGGAAATCACCCGCATTCGTATGCTTCGTGGCCCCAATTTATGGAGCCGCCATACCGCCCTCGAGGCCATTGTGACGTGTGAAGTCAATGAGCGCTCAATCGATGCTATACCGCAGTTCGAAACCAAAATTCGCGAGCGCTTTCCTCAACTGGGAAGCATGCGTCGCGGCGGTTACACGGAAGTGCTTTCTTTAGCTCACGCACTTGAGCATGCCGCGTTAGGTTTACAAGCGCAAGCTGGCTGTCCTGTCACTTTTAGTCGCACGGTACAGACAATTGATGAAGGTGTTTATCAGGTTGTAGTGGAGTACATTGAAGAAGTGGTTGGTCGCATGGCCTTTGACTTTGGCTTTGCACTGATTCAAGCTACCCTCAATGATGCCCCTTTTGATTTAGCCGCCGCCCTCTCTGAATTAGAAGCTTTATATGAAGACGTTCGACTTGGGCCCAGCACAGGCTCAATTGTAGATGCCGCAATTCAACGCAATATTCCTTATCGCCGCATGACTGAAGGCAGCATGGTCCAGTTCGGCTGGGGTAGCAAACAAAAACGAATTCAGGCAGCGGAAACTAGTGACACCAGTGCAATATCAGAAGCCATTGCACAAGATAAAGAACTTACAAAAAATCTCCTAGCAGCAGCGGGTGTCTCAGTACCGATTGGCGAAGTGGTTACAACAGCAGACGATGCTTGGCGCGCAGCACAAAAAATTGGCGGCCCCATCGTACTCAAACCAAAAGATGGCAATCAAGGTAAAGGGGTTGTCGCCAATATTCAAACAGAAGCGGAAGTGCGTGCAGGATTTGAGGTAACTCAAGCCTTTGGTCGTCAAACGATTGTGGAACGCTATTTACCTGGCGCAGACTATCGCCTGTTAGTGGTTGGCAACCGTTTATCAGCAGCAGCGCGCCGTGAACCCGCTCAAGTCGTTGGCGATGGCAAGCTGACAGTTGCTGAGTTAGTAGAAAAAGAAAATCGCAATCCCTTACGTGGCGATGGTCATGCTACCGCCCTAACCAAAATTCGTTTTGATGATATTGCACTTGCCCATTTAGCGAGTAATGGCCTAACACCTCAATATGTTCCTAAAACTGGTGAACGCGTTCTCTTGCGCAACAACGCCAACCTTAGCACCGGAGGAACAGCTACTGACGTGACTGATGATGTTCATCCTGATGTTGCTGCCAGCGCTATCGCGGCTGCACAGATGATTGGCCTGGATATTGCCGGCGTCGATATTTTGTGTGAGTCCATCTACAAGCCCTTAGAGCAACAAGGTGGCGGCATTGTGGAAGTCAATGCTGCACCAGGATTGCGCATGCATCTGAAGCCTTCTTATGGCAAAGGTCGCCCAGTAGGTGAAGACATTATTAATATGATGTTCCCTCCAGGGGAAGATGGGCGTATACCTGTTGTTGCGGTCACCGGCACTAATGGCAAAACCACAACTGTTCGCCTCATCTCCCATTTATTAAATGAAAATGGTTTGCGTGTTGGCATGACTGGTACGGATGGTGTGTATATCAACCACCGCCTAATTGATACTGGCGATTGCAGTGGCCCTAAGAGCGCACGCAATGTATTGATGCACCCCGATGTTGACGCTGCAGTACTCGAGACTGCCCGCGGCGGCTTATTGCGTGAAGGCCTTGGATTTGATCGTTGCGAGGTAGCGGTTGTCACCAATATTGGTGAAGGCGATCACCTGGGTCTGAACTACATCACTAGCGTTGAAGATCTCGCTGTTTTAAAGCGCGTCATCGTGCAAAACGTTGCCCCTACTGGCGCTGCTGTACTTAATGCTGCTGACCCCATGGTTGCCAAAATGGGAGAGAAATGCTCTGGTCGAGTCATCTTCTTTGCACAAAATCAACATCATCCAGTCATTACTGCTCATCGCGCCAAAAATAAAAAGGTGATTTTCTTTGACGGTACTTATATTGTTGCCTCAAAAGGATCACGTGTGATGTATCGCTTCCCCGTAAGCGAAATTCCTCTGACACAAAATGGTGTTCTTGGCTTCCAAGTGGAAAATGCCATGGCAGCTATTGGAGCAGCTTGGGCCCTGGGTCTAGACGCAGAAAAAATTGCGCGCGGCTTGCACAGTTTTGAAAGCACTGCCAACTCAGTACCGGGTCGCTTTAATCAATTTCAACACAAGGGTGCTACTGTCATTGCTGACTATGGCCACAACCCGGATGCGATGCGCGCTCTCACCACCGCTATTGAAGCGATGAAGCCTAAGCGTAGTCATGTGGTAATTAGTGGCGCAGGAGATCGTCGTGATGAAGATATCCGTGACCTCACCCGTATTTTGGGCAATGCCTTTGATAACGTCATCCTTTACCAAGACGCTTGTCAGCGTGGTCGCGAAGATGGCGAAGTACTACGCCTACTCCAAGAAGGATTGGTTGGCGCTACCAAAGCTAAGCAAGTTAAGGAAATTCATGGAGAATTTTTAGCCATCGATGCTGCCTTAAGCGAAGTATCTGAAGGCGATATCTGCCTCATCCTGATCGACCAAGTGGAAGAATCGCTGGCCTACCTTAAAGAAAAGGTGCAGCCCTAGCATTCCCATTGGATATCACTAGGAATAAAAAAACCCAATCAGATGATTGGGTTTTTTTATTTGCTTAAAGCATTAAGAGTCAATCAAACTTAGGCGTGGTAATCACGTAAACGTTCTATTTCCTCTTTGGATCCTAGCATCACTGAGACGCGCTCATGTAAATCCGTTGGTTGCAAATCCAAAATCAATTCTTTACCGTTGGTGGAAACGCCACCCGCCTGCTCAACCAAAAAGCTCATTGGGTTAGCCTCGTACATTAAACGTAGCTTTCCTGGTTTATGCGGCTCTCGCTGATCCCAAGGATACATAAACACACCACCACGGGACAGCACACGATGTACATCGGCCACCATGGAAGCGATCCAGCGCATATTGAAATCTTTCTCGCGCGAGCCACCCACCCCTGCCAAGCACTCCTCTACATAGCGACGCACGGGGTCTGCCCAATGACGCATGTTAGACATATTGATGGCAAATTCTTTCGTGGAATGAGAAATGGTCACCGCATCCTTAATCAATAAAAACTCTCCGGTGACCTTATTCAAAGTAAACATGACGACACCATCACCTAAGGTCAATGCCATCGTGGTTTGAGGACCGTACACAACATAGCCAGCCGCTACCTGATGACGGCCAGACAATAAAAAATCCGAGGTTTGCAATGGCGCCTGTGGATCCTGTTTTTTTAGGATTGAGAAAATCGTTCCAATGGAAACGTTCACATCAATATTTGAAGAGCCATCAAGCGGATCAAATAACAGCAGATAGTCACCAGCACCTTGAACAGGAACAGGTAATTCCATTTCTTCTGAGGCTAAGCCCGCCAGCGCTTTGCAATCTTTTACGCCTTCAATCAATAAGTCATTGGCAATGATGTCTAACTTTTGCTGGACTTCACCTTGCACATTGCCCGTGCCTGCAGAACCCAATAGACCAATCAGAGCGCCCTGAGCGACTTCGTGACTGAGGGTTGAGCAAGTATTCACGACAGCGGTAAGCAACTCTTTCAATCCTGAAGGAATGGAAGCTCCCTGGGGCTTGGCGGTTGCTAGATACTGCTTAAAAGTGGTGTGGGTGCTAGAAGACAAAACAATTTCTCCAAAGTGCTAATCAGATTGGGGTCTATTTTGCCTTGTAAATCTGGTTTTACCCAAAATAAAGGTTTATATGCTCTGACAGAGGGCTTTTCTAGTCAAAAATGATGGCCTTCCCTATGCCGGTGTCGTTTTTAGACTTTTGACATGCATCCGCTTAGGGATCAATCTGCTAACGCCTTCCCAACCACCTCACGGACATCCGGAGAGAGTGTTTGGCATGCAGCCACTTGCTCCAGAGCTGCCTTCATCTGACCTTGATAAGGTTGGGCAAATAAGCGCCAGCGATCCAATGCCCTTGCTAAACGTGCTGCCACTTGAGGGTTAATGGGATCTAGAGCCAAAACACTCTCTACCCAAAAAGCGTAGCCACTGCCATCGGGTTGATGAAAGCTGGCTGGATTGTTGGCACAAAAAGCATGTATAACGCTTCGAGCACGATTTGGATTGTTGAGCTTAAATGCAGGATGCTCGCGCAGACGTTTGACTTCAAGCAGAGTGGAGTCTTTGCCGTCTACTGGTGGGCGGCTTGATTGCAGGGCAAACCATTTATCAATGACCAATGCATCATTTGCAAAGCGACTAAAGAAATCACGCAAGCATTCTTCCGCCCCTTTTGCTCCATGAATCACAAGAGCAGCTAAAGCAGCATAGCGATCCGTCATATTGTCAGCCACTTGATATTGATTGACAGCCATCGGAGCCCAAATCTTAGGATCCGCCTCAAGCAACATACTTAACGCTAAATTCTTTAATGACCGCTTACCGGAGCTCTGCGCATCAGATTTGAATGGTCCAGGGGTTTGGTTCTGCTGATATAACGCAGCCCATTCAAGCTGCAATTGTTTGGCGAGCTCTTTACGGAAAGCGCGCCGTGACATAAATATCTTCTGGGGATCTACGCTAGAGCATTGCTCATATAAATAGGTTTCAGCAGGCAACGTTAATGCCAACTCCTTAAATGCCGGATCAAGATTGGGGTCAAGCAGTAAGCTCCTGTAACTATTAATTAATTGCGCATCTGGAAGTCGATCACCAAGAATCATCTGCATCGCAATTCTTTGGCCTGCCTCCCAGCGATTAAAGGGATCATCATCAACAGAGAATTGCGTTAAGAGATCAGCCTCGCTTTGTTCAAACTCTAGCTGAATGGGCGCTGAAAAATTGCGGTTAATCGATAGTACTGGACGCTCGGTGACATTCTGAAATGTCCACGACTGAGTGGGCTGCGTTAATTCCAGCAATTGCTCTGGCTGATCATTTTTTGCAGTTAATAAACGTGTCTTTAGGGGAATGTGAAACGGCTCTTTATCTTTTTGTCCTGGAGTGGAAGCGCAACTTTGAGTCAATGTGAGGTGATACTGCCCATTTGCAGGATCATAGACTTCTTCCACTTTGACGCGTGGAGTTCCGGCTTGACTGTACCAGCGCTGAAATTGGCTAAGATCTTTATTGTTGGCATCTGCCATCGCAGCCAAAAAGTCATCACAAGTCACTGCTTGGCCATCATGACGTTGGAAATATAAATCCATTCCCTTACGAAAACCCTCGCGACCCAATAGGGTTTGATACATCCGCACAACCTCTGAGCCTTTTTCATAGACTGTAACGGTATAAAAATTATTGATTTCTTGGTATTCATCGGGACGAATGGGGTGAGCCATGGGACCAGCATCTTCTGGAAACTGCAGTTGACGTAATAATCTGACATCTTCAATGCGCTTGACCGCCCTACCGGATTCGCTTCCCATTTGATCGGCAGAAAATTCTTGATCCCGAAAGACGGTTAAACCCTCTTTAAGGGAGAGCTGAAACCAATCCTGACACGTCACACGATTACCTGTCCAATTATGGAAATATTCGTGGGCGACAACACTTTCAATATTGGCAAAATCCGCATCGGTTGCCGTTTCCGCTTGTGCAAGAACAAATTTAGTATTAAAGATGTTTAATCCCTTGTTCTCCATCGCGCCCATGTTGAAATCACTCACAGCCACAATCATGAAACGCTCAAGATCTAATTCAAGACCAAAACGCTTCTCATCCCAATGAATCGAAGCAATCAAGGAATCCATGGCGTGCCGGGTCTTATTCAGATCATGCGGCTCAACCCAGATTTGTAATAACTTTTTGGCTCCACTGCTCGTAGTAATAGTCTCTTCGACACAAGCCAACTTACCGGCAACCAAGGCAAATAGATACGATGGCTTTGGAAATGGATCTTCCCAGGTTGCGCTATGCCAACCATTGGGCAATTTCTCTTGTTTGAGCAAATTACCATTGGAGAGCAATACCGGACACTCCTCTTCACGCGCCTGCAGGGTGACGCGATAGCGCGCCATCACATCAGGACGATCTAAAAAATAAGTGATCTTACGAAAACCCTCCGCTTCACATTGGGTAAAAAAGTTGCCATTAGAAACGTACAAACCCATCAGACTCGTATTTTTATTCGGCACGCAAATAGAAATGATTTCAACAATAAACTTGTCTTTACCTTCATTGGGTAAAGAATGGATGGTCAAGCTTTCTGGCGTCAGTTCAAAATGGCGATGGGCTTGACCATTAATGCGCAAACTCACAAACTCGAGCTCTTGTCCTACCAGTACCAAAGGCGCTCCTGGCTCAAAACTTTTTCCAGGCAGAACTTCAATACGACTCTTCACAATGGTCCTAGAGGGATCTAGAGCAATATCTAAATCCACTTGGTCAAAAGTGTATACAGGGGGACGATATTCGAGCCGGCGAAAGCTCTGAGGCAGATCTGTTTTCATCTGCTCATTTTAAGTCTTCAGTCCGTCTTATGCAGAGAGTGTTTAGCCCCAAATGAGGGAAGCAATACCAATCAAAATAAAAGTCATAGCTGCCACAGCATGCACCCATTTGATGGGCATACGCTGAGTAAATTTTTGTCCAATCCATACTGCAGGGGCATTTGCCAACATCATCCCTAAGGTAGTGCCTATCGTTACCGAAAGAACATCGGGATAGCGTGCCCCCAAAGCAATGGTAGCAATCTGAGTTTTATCGCCCATCTCAGCCAGAAAGAACAGCACTACCGTCAAGCCAAAAACCTGAAGAGCGCGATCGGCCACTTTAGAGCCTTTCGCGTCATCAATATGATCTGGAATCAGTAGCCATAAACCAATACCCACAAAACTTACCCCCAAAATCCAACGCATCACATCTGGAGTCACCAAGGTCATGAGCCAGTGCCCTAACAAAGCTGCGCATGCATGATTAGCAATGGTTGCAATAAAAATACCCGCAATGATCGCAAGTGCTTGCTTGGGATAACGCGCAGCAAGCATTAATGAGAGCAATTGGGTTTTATCGCCCATCTCGGCCAGTGCAACGACACCTGTAGAGAGAGCTAAAGCAGAAACATCCATGGATTTGAATCGAAGACAACAATTAAAGAATGAATTTTATATCCTTCATTCTCAAATCCATGGAATAGCCATCAGGCAGCTAAAAGATCTTCTGCTAATGAGTACTTCAGTCCTTGCGCCTGTGCGACTGGAAGGGATGTTAATTCACCCTTATGCACACTAAGCCCGTTACACAAATGACGGTTGATGGATAGCGCTTGCAAGACGCCATGATCAGCCAATGCCTCTACAAAAGGATAGGTTGCATTCGTGAGGGCAAAGGTCGATGTTCTGGCAACAGCGCCGGGCATATTGGCCACACAGTAATGTAAGACCCCATCCACCACAAATGTTGGATCAGCATGAGTAGTGGGCTGAGAAGTTTCAAAACACCCGCCTTGATCAATGGCAACATCCACTATCACTGCGCCTTTTTTCATCTTTTTAATCATCTGTCGTGTGACCAACTTTGGTGCTGCAGCACCCGGCAACAATACAGCACCAATGACGACATCAGCCTCGCATACCTCTTGCTCAATGAGTAAGCCATCGGCATAGAAAGTGCGCACTCGATTACCGTAGGTAAGGTCAATCTGCCTGAGACGATCAATATCCCGATCAAATATACAAACGTCTGCGCCCATCCCAACAGCCAATTGCAATGCATTGCGTCCCACAACGCCGCCACCCAAAATGACGACTTTTGCGGGCGATACTCCAGGAACCCCTGCCATCAAAACTCCTAAGCCACCGTTTGATTTTTCTAAGTGGGTGGCAGCCGCCTGAATAGACATACGTCCTGCCACTTCACTCATGGGAGCGAGCAATGGCAAAAGTCCATTAGCAGCGGTGACCGTTTCATAGGCGATACAGGTTGCGCCTGATTTCATCAATGCGAGCGTTTGCGCTGGATCTGGCGCTAAATGTAAATAGGTAAATAAAGTTTGATCTTCACGCAACATGGCACATTCCTGAGGTTGCGGCTCCTTCACCTTCACAATCATTTCTGCTTTTTGAAAGATTTCCGCTGCACTATTGATCAGAGTAGCCCCGGCAACCTGGTAAGCGTCATCACTCAATCCAATTTGTGCTCCTGCACCCCTTTGCACTAAAACGCAATGGCCTCGTTGGCATAAGCTATTGACATTGCCTGGGGTCAGGCCAACACGATATTCATTATTTTTTACTTCTTGTGGAACACCAATAATCACTGTTATCTCCTATGATTTAAATTCACGACGATTTGCTGTTTTGCGATGTAAACCCACGATGTAAAACATCAGCAGGTACACGCCCAATAAACACGGACCCAATATCAATGCCATCCGCGCATCCTCATGCATACCCATCAACACCACAACTAAAAAGATGAATGCCAATGCGAACCATGAGGAATAGGGCCACCAGGGTGCTCGATAACCCAACCCTGCAATCTGTGTTGGACTTAAAGAGCGACGAAATTGCATTTGTGTAAATAAAATCGCTATCCAAACCATTAAGCCCACAAATGTGACAGCTGCCATGATGTACTGAAAGGCTTTATCAGGAACAAAGTAATTGAGCACCACACCAGACATGCATACTGCTACCGTCACAATGACTGCCCGATGGGGAACGCCGTATTGCGATAGCTTGGCTAATGGGCTTGGAGCGTAACCATTTTGAGCAAGCGCATATAACAGTCGTCCACCACTAAAAATGCCCGCGTTACAAGATGACAGTGCAGCAGTAATGACTACAAAATTAATGAGACCTGCGGCCTCCCGCAAACCAATTCGCTCAAACATGACTACGAATGGACTGCCCTGTTGACCCACTTCATTCCAAGGGAATATCGCCAATATCACCAGGATCGCACCAAGATAAAAAATCAAGATGCGCCATGCCAAGGAATCAATTGCCATCGGTATGGTTTTCTGAGGATTCTCAGCTTCGCCTGCAGACAGCCCAATCATCTCAATGCCAACATACGCAAAGAGCACCATTTGCAAGGACAGCAACATCCCGCCAATACCGTTAGGAAAAAATCCACCGTGTTGCCAAAGGTTGCTTAAACCCAGTGGTTGCCAATCATTCGTAAAGCCAAATAAGATGACTGCGCCACCTAAGGCAATCATCGCCACGATCGCTACGACTTTAATCAAGGCAAACCAAAACTCAAACTCACCGAATACTTTGACTGCAATCAGATTGATGAGCCCCATCATCACAATTGAAGAGAGAGCCCATATCCATTGCGGAATGTCAGGGAACCAGATATCCATATAGATGCCGACTGCCGTGACCTCGGCAATGCCAACCACAATCCAGTAAGTCCAATAACCCCAACCCACCATATAGCCTGCTAACGGCCCAACATAGGTATTGGCATAAGCTGCAAAAGAGCCTGCTACCGGCTCATGTACAGCCATTTCGCCCAAGGAACGCAGCACAATAAAGGCAACGATACCGGCTAGCAAATATCCCAACAGGATCGAGGGCCCTGCAATTTGTATTGCACTTGCTGAGCCTAAAAATAAACCGACTCCAATGGTTGAACCTAAAGCCATCAACCGGATATGCCTTACTTTGAGGTGGCGCTTTAAGCCATTCTGTTCAGTCTGCAAAAGAGAACTCCTTTCAATTTGTCGTTGGAGATTTACCAACGCAGCAAAGTCTAGGGAGGAGTTGCTATATGCACTAGAGGCTAGAAATGATGAAAGTAACTAAACAAACAAAAATAATTGAACGCCACCGTCAATTAACACTTCACATCAAAGGGTTGAGGTGTTTATAGAGTGTGATGACTTCACCAGAATCAGTAATTTCTTACAGGGAACACCCTTAACCGATTTGGGCAAATCCATTGAAAAAAGACAAAGTCACTTATTGTTGACTTTGTCCAATCAAATTAAGAATTTCAGCGGCTGCGGCAAGGCCACAGGCTGCAGTGACCATGACAGTAGATCCGTAGCCTGAGCAAGCCAAGCCACCAGTGGAAGCCCCAGCCCGTGGCTCATGGGAATAGACAGCGCGAATGCCAATTTTGTGTTTGAGGTTGCGCGAGAAACCATGATCCTGTCGCAAGCCTTGCCTGACTTTAGCTAGCAATGCATCTTGCTCGGTGCGGGATAAATCATCACAACGAATCGAAGTGGGGTCTGTTTTTCCACCAGCCGCTCCACACATCACTAGATCACGCTGATTTTCTCGAGCCCAAACTGATAAGGCAATTTTCGTTTGCACTGAATCCGTTGCATCTAATACAAAAGCATTTGCTGGAATAATGCGATCCAGATTTTCTGGCTCTAAGAATTCATCATGGGCAGTAATCTGTATTTCAGGATTAATTTGCAAAATGCGCGAAGTCATCGCCTCGACTTTTGCTTTGCCATACTGCCCCTCAATCGCATGTAGCTGACGATTGGTATTGCTCTCTGCAATATGGTCAAAATCCACCAGCACCAGATGCCCTATTCCAGTTCGTGCCAACGCTTCTGCAGCCCAGGAACCTACCCCGCCAAGACCTGCCACCACAACTGTAGCGTTTTGAAAGCGCGACCGAAGGTCAGCCCCATAGAGTCTGGCTACACCTCCGAAACGACGCTCATCAATACCGTCTTCATGCTTGTTTTCTGTCATAGCTTCTCTTTATACTGAATAAATGAACTCTCTTGCACAACTTCGCAAAAATTACACCCTTGGTCAACTGTCAGAGACTGAGGTGCCACAAGAACCGTTGCTCCTTTTTCAGCAATGGTTTGATCAAGCCATTAAAGCAGAGTGTCCTGAACCGAATTCTATGACGCTGGCAACTGCCGACAAGGCGGGTAATCCATCGGCTCGCATTGTCTTACGCAAAGGGGCTGATGAAAACGGCTTTACCTTTTTCACTAATTACGAAAGCCAAAAGGGCAAAGATCTCGCCCAAAGACCTCAAGCTGCGCTTTTATTTCATTGGCACGAGCTAGAACGCCAGGTTCGCATTCAGGGCATCGTGGAGCGCGTCAGCTCCCAAGAAAGTGATCAGTACTACCACTCACGCCCCCCTGCTTCCAGAATTGGTGCCTGGGCCTCCCCACAGAGCGCAGTCATTCCCAGTCGAGAGTTTTTGGAAGAGGCTGAAGCACGTTTTAAGGCGGAGTTTGGAGAAGCCCCGCCCCGGCCAGAGCATTGGGGCGGCTACCGCCTAAGACCCACCGCAATTGAATTTTGGCAAGGGCGCCCTTCTCGATTACATGATCGCATCCATTACGAGCGCATTGATGGACGATGGAAAATTAGTCGACTAGCGCCTTAAATCCCACTGCGCTAACTGAACTGCGGCGCAATCAAAGAGGTAAATTTTTTTCGAAATTTAGCCAACTTAGGCGCAACTACAGCAACACAATATCCTTGATAGGGATGCTGTTGAAAATAATTTTGGTGATAGTCTTCAGCTGGATAAATCGATGGCGCAGAGTCTATTTGAGTGACCACTGGATTTGTGTAAATTTTTGCAGTCTCTAGTTCGCGCACAACCTCATGCGCAATACGATTTTGTGACTCACTATGGGTAAAAATTACAGAGCGATATTGCGTCCCATGATCATTACCTTGGTAATTTAAGGTCGTAGGATCATGGATGACAAAAAAGATTTCCAGCAGATCCCTGTACGAAATGATGGTGGGGTCAAACTGAATATCCACAATTTCTGCATGGCCAGTTTCCCCTGTACAAACCGCTTCATAGCTAGGATGAGGATCCCTCCCTCCTGCATATCCCGACACAACACTATGGACGCCCTGAATCTGCTGGTAAACAGCCTCTAAACACCAAAAGCATCCTCCACCCAGGGTGGCTCTCTCAAGGGTCTGAGATTTTTTATCTGCGTTTTCATTCATGGCTTTATCCTAATGCCTTATCCAAAAACTTGCCAACCAACACCCTGCTATGAATCGCTTCACTATCCAATTCGACGAAATCAAGGCTGCTTTTGCCGCTGACCCTAATCCCTCGTTAGAAGTAAGGTTAGAAAGAATTGCTCGCATCAAACAAATGATCGAAGCAAACGAAGACAAACTTTGTAAAACTTTGGCTGCTGATTTTGGTGTACGTCACTCAATAGAGACGCGCTTGGCTGAATGTCAGATGATTTATCAAGCATGCAAGTTCACTAGCAAGCATTTGCAAGAATGGATGAAGCCAACGCAAAGAGAGGTCCCCATTCACCTGGGAAGCTCACAAGCCTGGGTTCAAAGTCAGCCACTAGGAGTGGTTGGCATTTTGAGTCCCTGGAACTACCCAGTACAACTTGCATTGGTACCAGCCATTGCCGCAATTGCTGCAGGTAACAGAGTGTGGCTCAAACCCTCCGAACGTAGCTCTCGCACTTCGGGGTTTTTGGCAAACCTCATTTCGGAATACTTTCACCCCACAGAGTTTTGTGTCACGACAGGCGGTCCGGATGTCGCAGAGCAATTTTCCATGCTGCCCTTTGATCACCTCTTTTTCACTGGATCTGGCGCTATCGGAAAAAAAGTGATGCGCGCTGCAGCTGAAAATCTGACTCCCATTACTTTAGAGTTAGGTGGCACGACGCCTGCCATTATCGACTCCTCTGCAAACCTAAGAGAGGCTGCTAAAGCCATTATCTATGGAAAGCTACTCAATGGCGGACAAACCTGTATAGCGCCGGACTACGTGCTCATTGAAGAAAATCAACAAGAGGCATTGATTCAAGAATTAAAGAGTGCTGCTCAAGCTCAATTTAGCAACCCCGAAGAGCTCACTGGTCCTATTGATGATAGGCAATTGCATTTTTGGCAGCACTTAGTCAGCGATGCCCTTAGTCGTGGCGCCAATCTGATTCCGCTGCTAGAAAACCCAAAAGCAGGTGCCCGACGTTTTGAGCCCCTTGCAATGACCAACGTTTCTGCCGACTGCGCCATCTTGCAAGAAGAAATCTTTGGCCCCATTCTTCCGATACTCACCATCAAAGATACGGATGCGGCTGTGAAATTCATTAACGAGCGCCCTCATCCATTAGCCCTATATTGGTTTGGCAAGAATAAGAAGCATATGCAGAAAGTGCTAAATGAAACGCTTTCTGGCGGAGTAACCATCAATGACACTTTGTTGCACATTACGATCGATGACTTACCTTTTGGTGGTGTCGGTGCCAGCGGTATAGGTAAATATCATGGCAAAGAAGGTTTTGATACTTTTAGCCATCAAAAATCCGTGCTGGATGTCAAAGGATTTATGGGGATCAACCTATTCAAGGGCACAACCGTAGCTCGTCCTCCATATGGGAAAAAGGTTGAGTGGTTATTACGTTATCTCAAATAGTTTTATACGTGCACGAATAACAGTCGAATCGCAAAAATCATAAAAACGCAACCGGTGAGAATCCATAACCCGCCCGCTAGTCGATAGTGCTTTACAAAGCACTTCGAAAAATATTGACCTACAAAAATCAATCCGCCAAGATAGGTCATACTCATTAGCTGCAGCACAGTGGCCAAGTAGGTAAATGTGATTACTGGGTGAGCAAATTCTGGATGGATAAATTGCGAGAAAAAAGCAATAAAGAAAAAGATTGCTTTCGGGTTCGTCAGGGATAGTGAGAGCGCAGCAAGCAAAGGGTGCAATTGCAAGATACGAGTTTGTACGTCAACACGATTTGTCTGCGCAGATACCTGCCAGCGTTGTTGACCATTTCGGATTAAGCCCACACCCATCCACGCTAAATACAGGGCACCTAAGATGCGTACAACCTGAAAAATAACTGGGGAAGACTGAAGCAATGACGCTGCGCCTAAGGCAACAGCGATCATGAGAACTAAGTCACCTATAAAAATGCCCATCGCACCCCATGCACCAGCACGCCATCCTTTTTGGGTTGCGATAGTCAATACATAAAGAGAATTGGGGCCAGGCAACAAAATGATCAAAAGCGTCCCCAGCAAATAACTTGGAAAGTTGACGATTCCCGCATTTACTGGAGATAGACTGGCTAATCCGATGAATTCCATGGCTACATGATAATTAATTCGGGAAAACCCTTGTAATCAAGACAGCAAAATGCCATAATGAGAGGCTTTTTTAAGCAAATAGTTTCATCGCCCCCCAGCTCTATTTCAGCGCACCGTTTAGAAGTTATAAACAAAGACCAAAAACCGCGCTGCCGCTTGTCTGATGGTCGATGCCTTTGACCATCGCACCCTAATATGAATTCGGTGCAACATACGGAGACATCCCTTCAAGAGGGATGTGTAATAGCATGACTTTTTCTAAAGAAAATAAACACGAGCCTAAAAACTCAACACAAGATTTGGGAAACACTGGATCGCAATTTCAGAATTTCGCCTTAGCGGCGCCATTACTGAAAAATATTGCTGAACTAGGTTTCACTCAAGCAACACCTGTTCAAGCTCAGGTGATACCTGCCGCTTTGGCAGGCGGTGATCTATTGGTGAGCAGTCAAACGGGTAGCGGTAAAACCGCCGCTTTTTTGTTGCCATTAATTCATCAACTCATGGAAAGTAATCCAAAAAATTCGCCAGTACCGGGACGCGCACAACCGAAAATTTTAGTGCTCTGCCCTACACGTGAATTAGCGCAACAGGTTGCTGCAGATGCAGTGAACTTTGTACGCGGCACAAAAGGAATTCGAGTAGCCACCGTAATGGGTGGAATGCCTTACGGCAAACAAATCCAAGCTTTAAAAGGCGCATTACTCGTAGTGGCAACTCCTGGTCGTTTGCTCGACTTATGTGACAGCAAAGCTATTCGCTTAGATGACGTTCAACAACTTGTCATCGACGAAGCAGATCGCATGCTCGATATGGGTTTTGCAGAAGATTTGGAAGCCATTGATCAGCGTTGTGCTGGTCGCCAACAAACATTGATGTTCTCTGCTACTTTTGCGCCGAATATCATGGCGCTTGCCAATGAGCTGACTACGGATGCGAAGCGTATCGAGCTTGCCCATGCCGGTGAAAAACACGCCAATATTGAGCAAAAATTACACTGGGCTGACAGCATGTCTCATAAGCATAAGTTGCTTGAGCATATTTTGGCTGATGCCTCCCTGGATCAAGCGGTGGTATTTGCGAGCACCCAGGTAGAAAGCGAAAAGATTGCCGATACATTACGCGCCAATGGCTATGAAGCAACTGCTCTACATGGCGCCATGCCCCAAGCAGTGCGCATGCGTCGCTTAGAGTCATTACGCAAAGGTCACACCAAGATTTTGGTAGCAACCGATGTTGCAGCACGCGGCATTGATGTGCCTCGTATTAGCCACGTGATTAACTTTGGTCTCCCCATGAAACCTGAAGACTACACGCACCGCATCGGTCGTACCGGTCGAGCAGGTCGTAATGGCGTTGCTATTACTTTGGTAGAACATCGTGATCGCGCAAAGATTCGCAATATTGAACGCTTTACACAACAAGACATTGTTGCTTCAGTAATTGCCGGTCTTGAGCCTCAAGCCAAACCCTCATTTGGTGGTGGTGGCCGACCTGGCGGACGCTCAGGCAATCGCTCGGGCGGTGGTAATCGCTCAGGTGGTAGCGGAGGCCGTTATGGTTCTGGCGCACGCTCTGAATCTCGCTTTGGCGGCGGTAATGCAGGCGGAAGTCGCTCTGGCGATTCTCGTCCAGCGCGCTCAGCAGATTCTCGCCCTGCCCGCTCTGCAGACTCTCGGCCAAAACGCCCAGCTGGTCCACGCTTTGCCAAACCAAAATCTGGCGGTCAGCGCCGTAACTTTAGCGGCAACTAAAAATGTCTCACCGTCATCGTCTCCGTTCTGCATGGAATCGAGTCGGTTCCGGTGAGATACATCGGGCACCACGCCAGTGGCAACCATGGTTGCTGGACACGGGTTCATTGACTCAAAAAATTGAAAAGGCTATTGGCCACAAACTGCAAGTTCAGGTTTTGCGAGATTGCCCGCAAACATTAAATAGCGATGAGAGTCGCTATTTTCATTTCAGAATCAGACGTTGTCGTGTTCGTGAAGTTTTATTGTGCGCCAACCATACTCCATTAGTGATGGCCCACAGTGTCATCCCTACTCTAAGTTCGAGCGGTAGCAATCATTCGATTCTGCGTTTAGGTACAAAGCCATTAGGTGCAGTATTGTTTGCAAAAACCCGTATGCACTCCAAGGCAAAACCTCCGCGGGATATTGCACGATTGGATCGAAGCAGCAGCCTATGGAAAAAATGTTCTAAGCAATATCCTGGCCTAAGCACACCCCTTTGGGCACGTCGCACTCTCTATCGCCTCAGAGGGCACCCCATTTTGGTAAATGAAATTTTCTTGCCCGCTTTGTTGGATTTTTTAAAACCAGAGCGTTAAAGACTTATCCAAGCAAGAGTAGCTTTTATTAAAGCATCATCACCTGACTCAGTAGTAAACACTTCACCAAAGCCAATCCTCTCAGCTGCATCAGCGATATTATGGTGTGAGCAAACAGCGCTTGCTCTTTGCAAACTCTGTAGACCCTCTGGAAATTGATCCTGCATAACTTGACCCAGATGACGTACAGCCTCTGAGGAAGTCAACAGCCACAATGATTGAGAAAGATCAATGGAACGTATGACCTCCCAAGCGCGATGATCTATATCCAAAGGAACGCGTGCATAAGTGGATAACGCATCGATAGAGGCGCCCGCTTTTTTTAATTCATCTGCTAACCACTCGCGTCCGCCTTCACCTTTGAAAATTACGACTTTTTTGGTAGACCAATTCCACTGCAATTTTTGAAGCACCTGCCAAAGACCCTCGGAGTCCCAATGTTCAGGGTTTGGGGGCATATAGATTGGAGTTGGGTGGGCCTCTAATCCAATCCCATGGTTTTTAAGAGCTAAAGCACTACTTCCCCCCATCACGCCAACTGGAATCACTTTTTTAGAAAAATCCTGCCAACTGCGGCTTAATAAGCGCATGACAGATTCGATCGCATTTGGGCTGACAAATATTGCAAGATCTGCATCACTCAAAGTACTAGCAATATGATCCGCTAAATGATCATCCTCCTTAGGGACAATCGTGAGCAAAGGAAGTGACACGATTTCTGGGAGATCACACTGCGCGATACCGCATTGCTCGAATGCTTTCGTCAAGGACTCAATCAATTGCCTGGCCTGTCCGACAGGCCTGGTGATGACTATGGTTTTAGCGCTCATAGCAATTTTGAGATAGTGATATCCAAGACTACCTAGTCATTTTTTACTTAGTCATTTTAGGAATTAAATCCATCGCGCCCTGGGCGATGAGTTCATTGGCGATTTTTAGACCAAGAGCCTCTGCATCTTCAATGGAAGACACTTTGGCCTGACCTTTAGCTAAACAAATATTTTTGCCATCGGTTGAAGCTACAAACGATTGAATTTGCATCTGCTGCGCATCCCATACGGCATGGGCTGCCAACGGTACCTCGCACGACCCTCCAAGCTGACGAGATACCATACGTTCTGCAGACACTGCATATAACGTTGGTGCGTCATTAAGAGGTGCCAACCACTGTTTGATCTTTGGATGTTGACTCAAGGTCTCAATACCCAGAGCACCTTGCCCTGCAGCTGGCGTATAGGGATCATAGGGCAGATAAGCGCGAATGCGCTCTTCTAAACCCAATCGCTTT
This sequence comes from Polynucleobacter sp., assembly GCF_018500155.2. GTDB lineage: Bacteria > Pseudomonadota > Gammaproteobacteria > Burkholderiales > Burkholderiaceae > Polynucleobacter. Next base: position 738 of record NZ_JAHBAK020000071.1, on the reverse strand, counting down.
AAACCTGCTGCCGCCAAAATGATGGCTTGATATTCGCCACGATCCAATTTACCCATGCGCGTATCCAAATTACCGCGTAATGGCTGAATTTCTAAATGGGGAAATTTTGCGCGCAATACTGACTCGCGACGCAAACTCGAAGTTCCCACAACTGCTCCTTTGGGTAAATCTTCTAGGTTGGCGTATTCATTAGATACAAAAGCATCACGTGCGTCCTCTCTAGCCATTACACATGCCAGATCAAAACCCTCAGGCATCACCATAGGCACATCTTTTAGGGAGTGCACTGCTAGATCAGCGCGACCATCTTCCAGCGCAGTTTCCAATTCTTTTACAAAAAGTCCTTTACCGCCCACTTTAGAGAGGGCTCGATCCAAAATTTGGTCACCCCTTGTCGTCATCCCCAAAATCTGCACATCACACCCTGGATAGAGCTTTTTCAGGCAATCCCGGACATACTCGGCCTGCCACATGGCAAGCCTACTTTCGCGAGAGGCTATAACAAGACGCTTTGGGGCTTCCAAAGCGATAGACGAGGACAAAGAATTCAGGGTTTGGGACATAACATTTAAAATAATCAAAGACCTACATCAATATACTGTGTTTGTAAACTCATCCAAAACTGCCTTAGCCAACAATCCCCAGGCTGGTTCGTCCCGTTTTCCCGACCCTTTGAACGAACGCCACCAGGATGATTCCGCCTCTATAGGGTTTGATCAACGTTTTGCCCTAGTGGGT